>JAVKGX010000014.1 GCA_031432545.1 Armatimonadota bacterium | reverse complement strand
GATGGCCTGTCGGGGCGGAGTCACAGAAGAGGAGTACGAAGAGTTCGGACGTCCGTATGACCTGCGCGTCCTCGACGCCGCCTCATCGTCCGACATCGTGATCCTGCACGCGCACGGAGAGGGCGTCTACTTCGACCTGCTGAGCGCGTATCCCGTCCACGCGATCAACTGGCACGACCGGCGTACGCCTCCGTCTCTGCGCGAAGCCCGCGCGCGGTTCTCCGGATGCCTGGTCGGTGGGATCGACGAGGTGATTTTCGCCGGCCGCGCGCCCGCAGAGGTGGCACAGGAGGTCGATGAGGCCATCGCCCAGACCGGGGGTACCGGCCACATCGTCTCCGCCGGATGCGTCGTCCCGATCGATGCCCCTGAGGCCAACATCGAGGCCGCGCTGTCCGCCGCACGCCGCGTCTGACGCTCCTTCGACACGGGCACGGGGTCCCGTGCTCAACGGACCCGCAGGTAGGGGATCGGGTCTACGGGCACGTTGCGGTGGCGGACTTCGAAGTGCAGGTGCGGCCCCGTGCTGCGGCCGGTCGAGCCGACCGTGCCGATGATCTGCCCGCCGCGTACCGTTTCGCCCGCGTCCACGCGGATCGTCCCGAGGTGTGCGTACAGCGTCTGGAGGTCGTGCTCGTGCGCCAGTACGACGACGAGGCCGTACCCGCCCGCCCATCCGGCGTAGCCCACCCGGCCGGCTGCGCACGCCGCCACCGGGGCACCGTGGCGTGCTGCGATGTCCAGCCCCCAGTGGTGCTTCCAGCCCTCTCCGAACGGATCGTTCCGCCACCCGTAGCCCGAAGCGACCGTACCGACCACGGGCAGCCACAGGGTGCCCGCAGCAGAGGCCGCATACAACGACAGGACGAGCGCGGCCGATCCGACGATCACGGACTTCTGCAGGATGTGCCCCCGCGTGAGGTGTTCGGCCATCGTGAGCAAGGCCGGTGCCACGCTCGACCCCACCCGACGTGGTGGTCTCACGCAGGCTGAGCGGGCCGCACGGGTACGCAAACGACCCCGACGGCCCTTAGAAACGCTGTCCCGGCGGCGGGGAGGGGAGCCCGGGTGCGAACGGGGTACCGGGCGCGGGCATCCCGGGGATGCCAGGGACCGGCTGCAGGGGGATCAGCTCCTGCGGGCCTCCCGGCTGGCCGTCGGGTCCGGGACCCGGCCCCGGGCGCATCTGGTAGAAACGGCCGTTGTGGAACAGGTACACGCGTGCCTCGCACTCCTCGTCCTGGCCGGGCTGGGGTTGCTGTCCCGGGAGTTGCTGGCCCGGTCCGGGCAGAGGGATCAACTCCTGGATGGGCGGTGCCGGTTGCAGCCGCGGCCGCGGGGAGGGCAGTGCCGGCGACATCGGCAGCCGCGGGGCGAACGGCGATCCGGGAGTGGTCGCATCGGGCAGCACGTCGTCCGGAGCGGATGCGAGCGCGGCGGTCGTGCCGGCCGACGTCTGCGCGGCGTGCCAGCCGGCGGAGTAGGCGACCGCGCCGACCGCAGCGACCGCGCACACGCACCCTGCGAGGATCCCCAGCACCTGCCACGTCCGCATGGTCTGCCTCCGGCGCCCGACCTGGCACAGTCCTAACGTCACTGTATCACGTGGTTGTCGTGCGAATGTGAAGGGTTCGGCCGCGCGAAAGAGCGCGGCGGTTCAAGGTCCGGCGTGCTTGCGGTCCAGGTTGGCGAACTTGGAGTGCTCCTTGTGGAAGAACAGTTCGATGTCGTCGGTCGGGCCGTTGCGGTGCTTGGCAACCCGCACGAGCGCGACGTTCTCCTTGCCCTCGCGCCGCGCCTTCTCCAGATCGTAGTAGTCCTCCCGGTACAGGAAGATCACCAGATCGGCCACCTGCTCCAGCTCGCCGCTCTCCCGGAGATGCGACAGCATCGGCACCTTCGACGCGCCCTGTTCGGCCGCGCGTGACAGCTGCGAGACGGCGACGATCGGTACGTGCAGTTCCTTGGCCAGCGACTTGATGCCGCGTGCGATCTCGCTGAGTTCCTGCGTGCGGTTCTCGGTGCGCTTGTAGGACTGGATCAGCTGGATGTAGTCGATGACGATCAGGCCCAATCCGTGTTCGGCCTTGAGCTTGCGCGACTTCGCGCGCATCTCGATCACGGACAGGTTGGACGAGTCGTCGATGTAGATGGGCGCCTCCACAAGCAGGCCCATCGCGCGCGTCAGCTTCCTCCAGTCGGACTCCGAGAGGTAGCCGCGCCTCAGGCGTTGGCCGTCGACGCCGGCTTCCGCGCACAGCATCCGCTGCACCAGCTGCTCGGCGCTGGTTTCGATCGAGAAGATCGCCACGGGGGTCTGGTGCTGGATGGCCGCATGCTGGGCCATGTTCAGGCACAGCGTCGTGTTGTGGACACAGACGTCGTCGGCGACGAAGTTGTGCGTGCCGGGGATCGTGAGGTCGTAGACCTGGTGCTCCCCGATCGGTTCGATGGATACGATCATGTCCCACACGACGTCCGATTGCGGCAGCAGCGGCTGGGGTGCCCAACGCGCCCACTGGCGCAGCCGCTCCCAGCCCAGCACACCGCACCCGCGCAGCAGCTGCAACGCAGCCTCCCCCCGAACGTCGAGGCCGGTGCGGCCATCCCAGGCGGCGATCACGCCCAGGCGCAACAGCAGATGCTGCACCTGCCGGGCCATCGCCGCAGACGGCAGCTCGGCGCGGACCGCCAAGGTGTCCTGCGCCTCCAGCGTGGCACCAGCCGCGCCGCCCGCCGACGGGGATCCTTCGACGGAGGCGGTGCAGGCCAGCAGGCGGTTCAGCAGCAGGCAGAGCTTGCCGCGGTTGAGCTGGTAGACGGCATCCGGCAGGCAGCGGTGCTCGGCGGGGGACTCCAGTTCCGGGTGGTCCTGGGCGATTTCTGCGAGTACACGGGCGGTCGCGGTCTCGTCCACGGCGTCCGGTCCTCCCGCGTGGGCGGCGTAGCGAGCCAGCGCGGGTACGCGCGCCGCCCGCACCGCCGCAGCGGCGGAGACCGCGTCGAGGAAGTCGCGGCTGACCTCCGGGTCAGCCGGCAGGCGTCCGGCACCGAGGTAGGCGATCAGCTTCACCTCGTGCGAGGGCAGGTCGAGTGTGCCGAAGACGGGGATCCGCGCCGGCACGGCGACGCGGTGTCCGGGCCGCAGGTGCACCAGTGGCCGCCAGCCGTCGGGTGTGAGGAACGGGTGGGTGGCCGTCGTCTCGACCTGTCGGCCCAGCGCGGTGCGCACACGGAAGACAGGGCGGCGGCCGTCGTCGACGAACGCGCTGGCCGACGCCTCCCGGAGCCGCGCGGTGGCCGGATCCAGTGTCAGCAGCGATGCATCCTGCGCGCGCACCACCTCCTCGACGAGGCGCACCGCGCCGGTTCGCACGTCGACGATTCGCGCGTCGTACTTCAGGCACTTGCCCATCGAGGGGCGCGCTGCGACGATGATCAGGTCGCCCGGCTGCAGGCCGCCGGTGAGTTCGTCCAGGTCGACGAAGCCTGTGGGGACGCCGGTGATCATGCCGCGCTCGTAGCCGGCGTCCAGTCGCTCCATCGTCTGCTTGATGATGTCGCGGATCGCCTGGAAGTCCTGGGCCATGCCCCGGTTGGCGATCTCAAACACCAGCCGCTCGGCGCGATCCACCAACGCGTCCACGTCCTCGTCGCCTTCGAAGCCCATGTGTGCGATCTGTGTGCCAGCGCGGATCAGCTGGCGCAGCATGGCCTTCTGCAGCACGATGCGCGCATAGTGTTCGGCGTTGGCCGCGGTCGGGACCGCGTTCAACAGGCTCGAGACGTACGCCGCCCCGCCGACGTCGTCCAGACGCCCCCCATCGCGCAGGCGGTCGGTGACAGTGATCAGGTCGCACGGCTCACCGCGCTCGAACAGGTCGGTGATGGCCGTGTAGATCAGGCGGTGGGACTCGCGGTAGAAGTCTTCGGGCCGCAGGATCTCCACGACGGCGGCGATCGCGTCCCGGTCCAGCAGCATCGAGCCCAAGACGGCGACCTCGGCCTCGAGGTTCTGGGGAGGGACCCGGTCTACGGCGGCTACGGCCATGGCAACCCCCGTTGCATTATATCAAACGTATGTTCGCAGATCCATTCGTCTGCCCCTGCCCCGGAGGTTACGTCATGGGCGGGTGTGGACGCTTCCGGCAAAACCTGCAGGTTGCCGGGGGCTGTGGGGCACCCGGGGATTGAGCGCGGATCGTTTGTGCGCAGGGTCTGGATAACCTGTGGACGCAGGATTCTGTGGATTGTGGGGACAGACGATCGCCCAACGCTACGAACGCAGGCGGCGGTCCGGGGGTACGAGGACGTGGGGCAGAGCCTCTTGCACCGTCTGCACGAAGACCACCTGCACCCCCTGTACGTCGGAAGGGACGTCCGGCCGGTTTTCGTCCGGCAGGACGACCTTGCGCATCCCGGCCTGGCGCGCGCCGTAAATCTTCTCGGCGATGCCGCCGACGCCGCGGACGCGGCCCTGGATGCTGATTTCACCGCTGAGCGCCACGTTCTGCAGCGCTGGGCGACCCTGGGCGGCGCTGGCCAGGGCCGCGGTGATCGCCAGCCCCAGGCTGGGACCGTCGATCAACCCGCCGCCCACGACGTTGACGTGGACGTCGTGGTGCGTGAGGTCGATCCCGTGCAGGCGGCGGAGGACCGAGATCGCGTTGAACACCGAGTCCTTGGCCATCGTGCCGGCGGTCTCGTTGAAGCGCACGGTGCCCCGGCCGCGGGGGGCGATCGGGAACACCGCCGCCTCCACCTCGACGATCGCACCCAGGTAGTGATACACGCTCAGCCCGAACGCCTTCCCGATCTCCGGGGTGTCCGAGGCGCGCACCGCGGTGTACGGCGCCAGCCGCGCGGTGCGGATGACCTCCATCACGTCCCCGTCGGTGATGCGCACGCGGCCGCCCCTGCGGGAGCGGCGGCGGTACAGCGCGACGCCGTAGGCGTCGGCCAGCAAGTTCACGGCCTTACGCCCCTCGACCGTGTACGTCGCGATCGTCCGCGGGATGCCGGGGCTCAACGTCACGCCCAGCCGTCGCGCCGCCTGGATCACGATCCTCTCGACGTCGGACTGCGACAGCGGGTCGAAGAACACCTCCGCGCACCGGGACCGCAGCGTCGGACTGATCTCGTCCGGCTCTCGGGTGGTGGCCCCGATGAGCACGAAGTCCGCGGGCGCGCCCTGTTCGAACAGGCGCTTGATGTAGGCAGGCACGTTGGGGTCGTCGGGGTCGTAGTAGCTGGACTCGAACGTCACCCGCTTGTCCTCCAGTACCTTCAGCAGTTTCGCCTGCAGCAACGGATCCATCTCGCCGATCTCGTCGATGAACAGGACGCCGCCGTGTGCCCGCGTGACCAGGCCGAGTTTCGGCTCGGGGACACCGGTGTCGGCGAAGTCACGCCGCGACCCCTGGTAGATCGGGTCGTGCACCGATCCGAGCAGCGGGTTCGTGACCTCGCGGTGGTCCCAGCGCAACGTCGAGCCATCCACCTCGACGAACGGCGCGTCATCTGCGAACGGGGTGTAAGGCAGGCGGCGCGCCTCCTCCAGGACCAGCCGCGCGACGGTCGTCTTGCCCACGCCGGGCGGGCCGTACAGGATCGTGTGTTGGGGATACGGGGTGGCCAGCTTGGCCAGCAGCGCGCGCACGGCCCGGGTCTGCCCCACGACCTCGCGCAGACGCCGCGGCCGCAGCGCCTCCAGCGCGGACTGCGACAGCCGGACCCGCTCCAGCGCGTCCAGCTCCTCAAGCTTCCGGCGCGTCGCCGCGTTCTCCGGCCCACCGGCTTCACGCAGCAACTGCATCCGGATCTCCGCCAGGTACTCCTCCTGCCTCTGGTTCATGCGTTCGTTGACCCGGCGCTCGAGCTCATCGGCGAAACGGCGCTGGGCCACCAGGTCGGCCAGTTCTTCCTGGACATCGGCGAGGATGCCCGGGATCTCCCGGTCCGAACGGGGAGCCTCGATCGTGGGGTCGTCGTAGACCAGTCTCTGCAGCGCCGCCACGCGGTCGCCCAGGCGCTGCGAACGCATCAGCGTCAGCGCCTCGAGCTTGCCGGCTTTCATGACCAGACGTTCCGGGCCGTACACGTCGCTGAGCACGCCGAACATCGCGCCGACGCGGCGCTTGAGGTCGGACCGCGTGGCCGCCGTCACCACCTTGCGCCTGCGAACCCTTCCCGTTCTCAACCCCGTACCTCCACGATCACCTGGACCCTCGCCTGCTGGCTGTGATCCAGGTGGACCGTCACCGAGTACGAGCCGGCGACCTTGATCGGATCGTCAAGCGCGATCTGCTTTTTCGAGATCGCAAACCCCCGCTGCCGCAAGGCGTCAGCGATGTCCTGGGCGGTGACCGCGCCGAACAGCCTCCCCTGGCTGCCGCCCCGGGCAGCGATGACCAGTGGCGTGCTCGTCAACGCCGCGGCCATACGCGCCGCTTCCTCGCGCTCGCGGGCGATGCGCCGCTCGCCCGCGGCCCGCTCCCGTGCCAGCGCCCGCATCCGGCCTTCCGTCGCTTCGACCGCCAGCCCGCGCGGGAACAGGTAGTTGCGTGCGTACCCCTCCTTGACCTCGACCACAACCCCAGCGCGGCCGAGCGAAGGCACGTCGCGGGACAGGATGACCTTCATTCCTGCTCGGTCTCCTGCGCTGACTGTGGGGCGCGTGGCCCGATCTTCCGCAGATCGAACCACAGGTCCAGCAAGCCGAGAATTGCCATGGCAAACGTCCCCAGGTCGCCCAGCAGGATCACGGCGACCACCGCCAGCACGCGACCGCCCCTGGGGACGTCGCGCGCGTTGAGATAGTACAGCATCGTGAGCACGCCCAGGAACGCGAAGACCATGACGCCGACCAAGAACGCGTTGGCCGTCAGCGCCCGTCCCAGCGAGGGGGCTAGGGGCTGGATCGCGACGCCCACCAGCACGGGCAAGGCGATCGCCGCTCCGGCGGCGGGCGGCAGGCGCCAGGTGAGGATGGGGGCGAATCCGGGCAGGTCGGTTCCCAGCCGACGCATCACCTGGCGCGCGAGCGCGTACGCGCCGTAGGCCCACAGCACCACCCCCAGTACCAGGGCCGCCGGGAACACCATGCGCAAAAACGCGGGCAGCTGCTCTGCCAGCGCCTCCATCTGCTGGACCTGGGCCGGCGGCGCATTCATCCTTGCCAGCATGGTCGCCGCCGACTGCGTGGCCCGGACCTGCGCTTCGACCAGCGTCTGCAGGGGGTCCAGCCCCAGCACCACCCGCGCGGCGGCGAGGCTCAAGGCCGTCACGACCAGTCCCCCCAGCACGCCGAACGCCAGGGCACGCGCGGGAACGGCGCTGCCGCCGCGCCGCGCGATCGCCCCCTGGATGATCCCCATCGGCGCGAAGGCCGCGACGAACAGCAGCCCCTGTGGGAAGCCGAACAGCGGCGACAGCGCGAACCCGGCGACAACCGCCGACAGCACGGCCACCCGAACTCCCCGGCGGTAAGTGAGGACGAACAGCGGCAGGGGGGCCGCCACCAGGCCGACCGATCCGAAGAAGACGACCAGCAACGCCACGAGCACGGTGAGCGCCGCGAGCAGGGCGCCTTCGGTCATCCCCGCCGTGCGTTCCCTGAGGCGTGCCGCGTCCGAGTGGTGGGACATGGTTCTGCCGCTTGCTGCAGCCGGTGGACTGCCCGCACCGGCCGCGGTGCTATTCCGCCGTGTACGGGAGCAGGGCCAGTTCGCGGGCCCGCTTAACTGCGGTCGCCAGCAGACGCTGGTGGCGGGCGCAGGTCCCGGTGACGCGCCGCGGCAGGATCTTGCCGCGCTCGGAGACGAACCTGCGGATGCGGTTGACGTCCTTGTAGTCTACGAACTGTGCTTTCTCCGAGCAGAACGAGCACACCTTGCGGCGCGGCCGCCGTCCCCGCCACTCCTTCTTCCTTTCACGTTCGGCCATCGAACGATTCCTCCCGTCCCCTCATCCGACGCCCCCTCGCGGGAGACGCCACGTACGGATGGGGATGTGCCGCTGTCTAGAATGGTACGTCTTCCTCCTCGGGCTCGGCCGAGGGCTCGAAGTCGGCCGCGGCGACTTCGGTGGAGGCGTCGGCCCTGCGGTCGAGGAAGCGGATGTTTTCGGCCACGACCTCGGCCTGACGGCGCTTCTGCCCGTCCTGGGTCTCGTAGTCCCGGATCTGTAGCCTGCCGTCCACCGCCACCAGGCGGCCCTTGGACAGGTGCTGGGACGTCTGCTCGGCCAGCTTGCGCCAGGCCACGATCGGGATGAAGTCCGCCTTGCGCTCACCCTGCTGGTTGACGAACGGCCGATCCACCGCCAGCGTGAACGTCGCGACCGGCTGGCCGCTGGGCAGGTAGCGCAGTTCAGGGTCGCGCGTCAGCCGCCCGATCAGGATCACCTTGTTCAGCATCTACCCCTCACCTCCCCCAGAGTGAACGGGCTGAGGCGCGTCCTCTGCGCTCGCGACCGGTTCTGGCGCCGGCACGGCGGCCGCGGCCGGCGGTACCCGCACCGGAACCGCCTCGGCCAGCAGGAAACGGATCACCTCCTCGGACATCGACACCGCCTGCTTTAGGTCCTGGACGTTTTGGGGCTCCAGCGAGAAGCGGATGAAAACGTAGTACCCTTCGCGGTGCTTGGCGATTGCGTACGCGAGGCGCCGCTTGCCCCAGGGCTCGATCGACTGCACCTCGCCGCCGCGCTCAGCGATGCGCGCGGCCACGCGCTCCGTGGCGGCCTGCACCTGTGCATCGTCCAGGTCCGGCCGCAGGATGAATACGATCTCGTACGGCTTGCGCATCGTCTCCCTCCCCCGGACAGGGCATTTCCCAGGCCTCCCCCGAAGGGAGGCGGGAAGGAGCGTCCGATTCGGTTTCAGGCCACGAACAGCGCACTGATTGTAGCAGATGGCGCCGGGGCCGCCAAACCGCCCAGCGGCGGGGTCATTCGTCAGCGAACAGCCCGGCGGGCGGCGCTGGAGCGGTCTTGGACCTGCGGCGCGACGAGGGCGCGCCGGCGGGGGCATCCTTGCGCGCCAGCAGCTGTCGCTTGGTCTGGTAGAGGAACTCCAGTTCCGCTTCGATCTCCGCCAACGTCCGACGGCCCGTCTCGCCGGCGCCGGTGTCCGGCATGCTGGCACGCCAGATGCGGCGGCGCTGCTCGTTGAGTTCTGCGATCCGCCGCTCCACATCGGCGATCGAGGGCGCGAACGGGTCGGGGATGCGATCGGGTAGTGCCATCCAACTCCCTCCGGGGATTACACGGTAGCCTGTGGGGGCCTCCCTCGAATAAAACGTCTCACCATGAGGAACGTGTTCCACGGTGTTTTTCGTGTGCAACTCCCGTGCCACGCTCCCTACGCAGCGCGACCCGCCGCAGTTCCCGAACCGTGGGGCCGATCAGCGGGTGAATCGGAAGGTTACGATGTCGCCGTCTCGGATGGGGTAGTCGCGGCCCTCCAGCCGCACCTTGCCTTGCTCCCGGGCGGCCGCGAGGGAACCCGCGTAGCGCAAGTCGTCGAAGGCGACGACCTCGGCGCGCACGAAGCCCCGCTCCATGTCGCTGTGGATCTCACCGGCCGCGCGCTGCGCCCTCGTGCCGCGCGGCAGCGGCCAGGCGCGGACCTCGCGGCTCTCGGTCGAGAAGAACGTCACCAGGTCCAACAGCTCGTAGGCGGCCCGCGCCACCCGCTGCACCACGTCCTCGCCGAGTCCGGCCGCTAGTCGGTACGCGCGTGCCTCCTCCTCCGGAAGTTCGAGCAGTTCGGCTTCCACGCGGAGGCTGGCGGGGATCACCGCGCTGCCTGTCCGCCGGGCATGCGCCGCCACCGCCTCCACGTGGCCGCCGTCGGCGCCCTCTTGGGTATTGACGACGAACGCAACGGGCTTTTCGGTCAACAACCGGAGGTCGCGCAGTCTGGCGCGCAGGTCGCCGGGAAGGGTGCGCGCCGGCTCGCCCCTGCCCACGTGGTCCGCCGCCACCCGCAGCGCCTCCCACTCCGCGGTTGCGTCCGCGTCCTTGATCCGCGCCCGCGCGGCGATGCGCTCCGCCCGTTGCTGGATCGTCTCGAGGTCGGCTGCCAGCAGCTCCGTCTCGACGATGTCGATGTCCCGCAGCGGATCGACGCCGCCTTCGACGTGCGTGACCTCGGGGTCTTCGAAGGCCCGCACCACGTGCAGGATCGCGGCGACGTCGCGGATGTGGGCGAGGAAACGGTTTCCCAATCCCTGGCCTGTGTGCGCGTCGCGGACGAGTCCGGCGATGTCGACGACGCGCACCGTCGCCGGGACGATCCGCTCGGCCCCGACAAGGCGCGCGATCACGGCCAGCCGCTCGTCCGGCACCGGCACGACGCCGATGTTCGGGTCGACCGTCGTGAACGGATAGGGTGCGACCGCCGCCGCCGCTTGTGTGAGCACCCGGAACAACGTCGACTTCCCGGCGTTGGGCAATCCGACGATGCCGACCGAAAGCGCCACGGGATCAGCGCGTCCCCTTCGCCCTCTTGACGATCCGGCGCCGCGGACGGCGGTCTGCCGGGCTGGGCTCGAGTGTGCCACTTCGCGCGCGGGGCTGTGGCTTAGGGGATTCGCTGGTCGGGGCGCGATCGCCGGGATCGGGCATCTGCGGTTCCGGACGGTCCGGACCCCGCTGCAGGAACTGTCGGATGCGCCGCTCGAACTTCACCCGCTCCATCAGCGCAAAGCGCCCGCACGTCCGGCAGCGGATGCCGACGTCGGCGCCCAGCCGCTCGACCACCCACACGTCGCCCCCGCACGGGTGCGGCTTGCGCGTGCGGACGACGTCGCCGACGTAGAGTTTGACGATCTGCGAGGTCATCGACCGCTAGGCCCTGCGCATCACCAGACAGCCGGCCACGATGTCGTGCAGCGCCTGCTTGCGTTCGGTGAAGGCTGCCATGAGGAATCCGATGAACAGGATCACCGCCGACAGGATCTTGCCGAAGTGCCGCCCGGTGGCGCGCGCGAACGAGATCCGGTTGTGAGCGAGGTCCGTCACGACGATCCCCAGGACCATCTTGCCGACGGTGGCCTGCGCCGGCGAACTCTCCAGCAGCGCGAAGTACAGCCATCCGATCACGATCGCGGCCAGGTTGCCTGCCCCCAGCGGATCGTCGGTCTGCAGCCCGAGCGAGCGCAGCACCACACCGCCGGCAAGCCCCACGACCACCCCGTCGATCAAAAGGGCCGCCAGCCGCCTCCAGAATCCCGCGTACTCCGCGCCGACCGGAACACCGGGGATCTGCGAGGACGCTTCCATGACCTCCTCCCGTGTCGGGCGAGCCGGCTAACGGCTGTTGATCAACGCGTCCACCGGTGCGTAGTTGTCGGTCAGCGTCGGGACGTCTTCGGTCCGGATCGGCTGCGTGTACAGGTCTTCGACGACCGCATCGAAGTCCGCCAGGCGGATGCGGTGACGGATGGCCGCGTGGCGCGCGCGCACCTCCGCCGGGGAGAGGCGCTCGTCGGCGCCGACGACGATGATGTTGCGCACCAGCTCCGGCACGCCCACTGGCCCCATGTCGACCGGGAAGACGTAGACGGCCGGGAAGACCTCACGCATCGTCCTGTAGATCGCACGAAACAGCCGGCTGTCCGGCCCGTCCAGCGCGCCGATGATGTTGGCGACGAACACCCCGCCGGGGTTTAAGCGTGCCCGGACCTCCTGAAAGAACTCCCGCGTGGCCAGGTGGAAGGGGAGGGTATCCTTCAGGTAGGCGTCCATCAGGATCTGGTCGTAGCGCTCGGTGGCCCGCTTGACGAAGATGCGGCCGTCCTGTCCGAATGCGCGCAGGCGTCCGCCCACGGGCACGTCGAAGTAGCGTTCGGCGGCGGCGATCACCTCGGGATCGATGTCCACGACGTCCATGCGCACGTCCGGATAGTCGTTGAGGTAGCGCTTGGGAATCGTCCCTCCGCCCATGCCGATCAAGAGGACGTGGCGTGGGTCCGGCACAAACAACATGCCGGCGTGCATGTAGTCCGCGTACCGGAAGACGGTCCGTTCGGGGTCAGTGAGGTCGGTGGCGCTCTGCCAGTAGTTGTCGAGCTTCATGTAGCGGATTCCGCCCTCGTCGCTGACCGTGATGCGGTGGTAGACGGTGTCGCGTGCGTAGATGATCTCCGGGCTGTCGCCGGCCATGACGCGGGGGACCCAGGCGCCGAGCACGACGATGGCGACGGCGGCGGCCGCCGCCGTCGCCAGGCGGCGCAGCCCGACCAGTCCCAGCACCGCCATGCCCATTTCGACCAGTCCGAGCGTGAGGATGATCTCACGCACGCCGAGGATCGAGATCAGCCAGAACGCCGCCGCCAGGCAGCCGATGATGCTGCCCAGTGTCGACAGCGCGTACAACCGGCCCGCGGTGCCCCCGACCGTCGCGACCGAACGCGCGCTCAGCCGGACCGCGTATGGCGAGATCGTGCCCATCACGACGCTGGCCGGGAAGAAGAGGACGACCGCGGCGACCAGCGGCCCGGCGCGCGGGCCCAGGTCGACGCGTACGATCGCGTCCAGCACGGCCGGTGCGAAGACGGGGATCGGAACCGTCAGCAGCCCGGCCAGAAACACGAAGGCGCAGAACATGCCCGGCCGCGGGTAGCGGTCAGCAATCCGGCCCCCTAGGTAGTAGCCGGCGCTGAGTGCGGCCAGGAACACCCCGATCAGGCTGCCCCAGATGTACACGGAGTTTCCGAACGTGGGGGCGAGGACCCGGCTGGCTATGATCTCGAGGGCCAGCAACACCGCGCCGCTGGTGAACACGATCAGTTCGAGGATGACGCACCTCCCGCTCGCAGATGGGCTCCAGTCGATTGTACGCTACGGCCCACGGGTTGCGGGTTCAGTCCCCGTGCAGCAGGCGCAGGCGGGGCGACAGCCGGAGCAGCAGCTGCACGCGCTCGACCTCCGCCAGCCACTCCGCGGTCACGTTGCGCAGCAGATCCGGCCCCGGCGGGCGCACGCCGACCGGGCACGCGGGCCCCAGCCTCTCGGCGGCCATCTGGCGGTATATCGACAGCGTCCGCTCGCCGTAGCGGGCCACCTCGGCGAAGTCCTCGCTCAAAAAGACCACCATCGGGATCCGGTGTCCACGGTTGATCGCCACGGCGTCGCGCACGCGCGGGTGGGTATCGCGGTCCAGAAACCGGAGTTCGATCTGCTCGGTGGCCTCTGCGATCCTCTGCAGCACCGGGCACTGATTGACGCAGTCCCCGCACCACGTGCCGGCCACGACCAGGATCGGCATCCGCCGCGTGAACCCGCCCAGCAAAGTCCTCTGTTCGTCGGTCAGCGAGACCGCGTCGTAGACGGCCTGCCAGCGGGCGCGGTGCACGTCCGTCCCGTGGCGGGCGAGGAAGTCGTGATACGTCAGACCCTGCGCAAAATGCTGCTCCCAGTCCACGCGCATCCCTCCTGCCGGCGATGTGTCGTCCCTACCGAGATCCTACCGAGTACCGTACCGTCGGAGCGCGCCGGGTTGCTACGCTTGCGGTGTGGGCCCGGCGCTATTGCTGTCCGGTGTGGCGCTGTTCGCTGCGCTCTATGCACCCCAACCGATGCTGCCGGCGCTGGAACGCCTGTACGGCGCACCGCCCGGCAGCGCGGGCTGGGGCATGGGGCTCCCGCTCGCCGCGCTCGTTGTCTTCTCGCCCGTCTATCCGCGGATCGGGCTGCCCGCCGGCTGGACGATCGCCGGCGGACTGTGCGGCGTCGCACTCGCCGGCACAGCGGCCGCGTTCGCCCCAACGATGGCGTGGTTTGTGGCCTTTCGGTTCCTGCAGGGCGCGGCTCTGGCCGCCGTTCCGGCGCTGGCGTTCGCGCTGTTGCCGACGGTCTACCCGGACCGTGCACGCTCGCTCGCCGGCGTCCTCGTCGCCGGCAACGCTGTCGGCGGTGCCCTCGGGCGCGTGCTCGGCGGCGTGCTGGCCGACGGCCTGGGTGTCCGGGCGGCTCTGGTCACCCTATCGCTGCCGGCGCTGCCGCTGGCGGCGCTCGTCCTGGGCAGCCGCACACGGACGGTCGCGCCCCCGGCCGTCTACTCGCTGCGGGAGTGGCCGCTGTATGCCGTGGGCGCCGCGATCCTGTTCGTCAACCTGTTCATTTCCAACCTGCTGCCCTACCGCCTGGAGGCCGCCGGCTTCTCGCAGACGGCCATCGGTGTCTTCTACGTCGCCTACGCCGCTGGCGTCGTGGGCGGCGGCCTGGGCGGGATGCTGGCCGAACGTGCGGGCGAGTCGGCGGCGCTGCGGATCGCGCTGTGCGTCGCGCTGGCCAGCCTCTGGGTGCTCGGACTGGCCCCCGGCCCGCTGCTGTTCGCGGGGTTCGCCCTGATGCTGCTCGGCCTGTTCGCCGCGCAGGGGATCGCCGGTGGGTTGGCCGGCCGCTGCGGCAGCGGTGTCGCCGGCACGTACGTCGCCGCCTACTACCTGGGTGGCGCGCTCGCCGGACTGGTCTATCCGCCGTTCGTTGCGGCGGGCTTCTCCGCCGCCACCGTGCTCGCCGCGGCGGTGGTGGTCGGCGTCCTGGCGCTGTCCCGCCGCGCGGCCAGCCGCGTCATGCCGGAACGGGCTCCCGCCGCTCGATCGCAATGACTCCGCCGCGGATGTCGACGACCGCGCGATCCCCCTCGCGGAGTTCGCCCGCTAGGACCATGCGGCTGAGGGGGTTCTCTACAGACCGCTGGATCAGCCGGCGCAGCGGCCGGGCACCGAAGTCGGGGTTGTACCCCTCGCGGGCCAGGTACTCCCGCGCCTGCGGGCTGACCTCGATCGCAATCTTGAGGTCGGCCAGTCGTCTGCGCAGCAGGGCGATCTGCAGATCGACGATGCGTTCCAGTTGCTGGCGCGACAGCGGACGGAAGACGATGATCTCGTCGATGCGGTTCAAGAACTCCGGTCGGAACAGCCTCCGCAGTTCGTCCTGCACCTGGACCCTCGCCAGTTCGAAGGCCGGGGCGTCGTCGGGATCCAAATCGCGCAGGTAGTGCGACCCCGCGTTGCTGGTCATGATCAGCACCGTGTTCTTGAAGTCCACGGTGCGACCCTGGGCGTCGGTCAGACGGCCGTCGTCCATGACCTGCAGCAGGATGTTCAGCACATCGGGGTGGGCCTTTTCGAGCTCGTCGAATAGCACGACCCGATACGGCCGGCGGCGCACCGCCTCGGTGAGCTGCCCGCCCTCCTCGTAGCCGACGTAGCCGGGCGGCGCTCCGACCAGACGCGAGACGGTGTGCTTTTCCTGGTATTCGGACATGTCGATGCGGACCATCGCCTCCTCGTCGTCGAACAGGACCTCGGCCAGCGCGCGGGCGAGTTCCGTCTTGCCCACTCCGGTTGGTCCCAAGAACAGGAAGACGCCGATCGGGCGCTTGGGATCCTTCAGGCCGGCGCGGGCGCGGCGGATCGCGTCCGATACGGCCTGGACCGCCTCGTCCTGTCCCACGACGCGCTCGTGCAGCCGCTCTTCCAACCTCAGCAGCTTTTGCATCTCGCCTTCGAGCAGCTTGCTCACTGGGATCCCGGTCCACTTGCTGACGACCTCGGCGATGTCGTCGGCGTCGACTTCCTCCTTCAGCAGCCGCTGGCTGCCGAGGGCGCGGATCTCCTGCTCGGCGGCTTCCAACTGTTTGCCCAGCTCCGGCAGCGTCCCGTAGCGCAGCCGCGCGGCGCGTTCCAGATCGGCCTGCCGCTCGGCCTGCTCGAGTTCGACCTTCGTCCGGTCGATCTGCTCCTTGATCGTACGGATGCGCTGGACGATCTCCTTCTCGCGCTCCCACTGCCGCCGCAGCGCCTCGCTGTCGGCGCGCAGCCGCGCCAGTTCGGCTTCGAGTTTCTGCAGCCGCTCGGCGGAGGCGGGGTCGGTCTCCCGCCGCAGCGCCTCGCGCTCGATCTCCAGCTGCATGATGCGCCGGTCGATCTCGTCGAGTTCGGCCGGCTTGCTGTCGATCTCCAGGCGCAGCCGGGCCGCCGCCTCGTCGATGAGGTCGATCGCCTTGTCGGGCAGGAAGCGGTCGCTGATGTATCGCTGCGACAGCGTCGCGGCCGCGATCACCGCGGCGTCGGTGATGCGCACGCCGTGGTGGATCTCGTACTTCTCCTTCAGGCCGCGCAGGATGCTGATCGTGTCCTCGACGGACGGCTCGTCGATGTAGATCGGCTGGAACCGGCGTTCCAGGGCCGGATCGCGCTCGATGTGCTTGCGGTACTCGTCCAGGGTCGTCGCGCCGATGGTGTGCAGTTCGCCGCGCGCGAGCATCGGCTTGAGCATGTTGGCGGCATCGACCGCGCCTTCCGCGGCGCCGGCACCCACCACGGTATGGATCTCGTCGATGAACAGGATGATCTCGCCGGCGCTGTCGACGATCTCCTTGAGGACGGCCTTCAGACGCTCCTCGAACTCGCCGCGGTACTTCGTGCCGGCGAGCAGAGCCCCCATGTCGAGCTGGTAGATCCGCCGGTTCTTCAGTCCCTCCGGGACGTCGCCCCGCACGATCCGCTGGGCCAGCCCTTCGACGATCGCCGTCTTGCCGACGCCAGGATCGCCGATCAGCACCGGATTGTTCTTGGTGCGGCGGCTGAGGACGTGGACGACGCGGCGAATCTCCTCGTCCCGCCCGATTACAGGATCGAGCTTGCCGGCGCGGGCCATCTCCGTGAGGTCGCGCCCGTACCGCTCGAGGACCTGGTACTTGCCCTCTGGCCGCGGGTCGGTGACGCGCTGGCGACCCCGGATCTCCACGAGCGCCCGATAGAGGACGTCCTTGGTGAGCCCGCTGTGCTGGAGGATGCGGCCGGCACCGGTCTCGCGCGCATCGGCCATCGCCAGCAGGAAGTGCTCGGTGCTGGTGTACTCGTCCTGAAGGCGCTGCGCTTCGCCTTCGGCGGCGTCCCAGACGCGGCGCAGCCCCGGACCGACGTACAGCTCGACGGCCCCCTGCACCTTGGGCAGGACCGCAAGCGCCTGTCGCACCTGCTCGCGGATCCGTGAGGTCACGGCCCCCGCCTTCTCCAGCACCTGGGGGACGATGCCGTCGGGCTGCTCGAGCAGTGCCGCCAGCAGGTGCTCGGTCTCGACCTGCCCATGGCCGGATTCCTTGGCGATCTCCTGGGCGCGGACCAGCGCCTCCTGGGACTTTTCGGTCAGTCGATCAAAACGCATCCAGACACCTCATACGTCCGTGGTTTATACAAGAACCGACCGGCTGTGGCCATCACCCGACTCGGCTACTTCAAGCCCATGCCGGCGCGGGGGTTTTCGGTCTTTGCCCGCATGATCTGCGCGATCTTCTCCTTGTCCGCCGCCGACAGGCCGCGCGGCAGCACCACGTGCACGCGGACCAGCTGGTCACCGCGGCCCTGGCCCCCCAGCCTGGGCATGCCCTGGCCCCGCAGCCGGAACACCTGGCCGTTTTGCGTGTCGGGCGGGATGCGCATCTTCGCCTTGCCGGTGAGCGTGGGAACCTCGATCTCGGCGCCCAGCAGCGCCTCGGCCAGGGAGATCGGGATCTCGCACACCACGTCGTCGCCTTCCCGCGTGAACACGGAATGCGGCCGGACCTGCACCTGCACGTACACGTCGGCGCCGTCGGCACCCCCGCGCACCCGCACCTTCTGTCCCGAACGGACACCGGGTGGGATCGCCACGCGCAGCCGGCGTCGCCGACCGTCGGAGGCGATCTCCACTTCCCGCTCGGTGCCCGAGAACGCCTCTTCGAGCGTGATCTCGGCGGTCGTCGTCAGGTCCTGCCGGGGGATGGTCTGGGTGCGACCGAACGGCGACGTCCGCTGGGCCGTTGCGAACGGATCGGCCGCACCGAGGTCTGCGAAGAAGCGGCGGAAGAACTCCGAGAATCCGCCCAACCCCCCCAGACCTCCCAGGTCTCCACCCGGTTCTCCGAAGATGACGGTCCACTCCTGGGGCTGGCCCCGGGTGCCCGCACCGGGGCGTGCGAAGACCTGCTCCCACGGCACGCCGCGCTCGCGCATGTCGAGCATCTGGTCGTAGCGGCTGCGCTTTTCGGGATCGCTGAGGACTTGGAACGCCTCGTTGATCTCCTTGAAGCGATCTGCGGCCTTGGGATCCTTGTTGACGTCGGGGTGGTACTGGCGTGCCAGCCGCCGGAACGCCGCGCCGATCGCCTTCGCGTCGGCCTTCCGATCGACACCGAGGATCTTGTAGTAGTCCTTGAAGTCCATGAATGCGAGCCGCAGACGATCGGCGACGCCCTACTGCGCCACGCGCACCCTCGCCGGCCGCAGAACCTCCTGCCCGAGCAAATATCCCTGCTGCACGACGTCCAGAACGGTGCCGGGCTCAGCCCCCGTCTCCTCCGCGGAGGCCACCGCTACCGCCTCGTGGAGGGCGGGGTCGAACTTCTGTCCCGCCGCCTCAAGGGGCTGCACGCCCAGGTTGCCGAGGCTGTCGAGCAAAGAACGGTGCGTGATGCGCAGCCCATCGAGGATCGCGGCCACAGCCGCGTTGTCCGCGTTGGCCTCGGCGTAGCGGATCGCACGCTCCAGGTTGTCCACGGCGGTGAGGATCACGTGCAGCATCTGGCGCCGGGTGCGGTCCACGGCATCGCGCTGCACCTTCGCTGCGGTCTTCTTGTAGTTCTCCAGGTCGGCCGCCGCGTGTAGGAACTGCTGCCAGTTGCGCTCGGCCTCCTGCCGGTAGCGCTCGACTTCCTGCCGCAGGGAAGCGACCTCTTCGGATTCCGCCGCGGCGGCTGCAGGCTCGGCAGGACCGGCGACGTTCACCGGGATCTCGACGGGCTCCTCGACGGGTGCCGCCTGTTCGGCGTCGCCGACCTCTGCTGGGGCCGCCGGTTCTGTCTGCTCCACCGCCTGCTCGTCTGGCAGGACGTACCTGTCGCGTTCGGACATCCCAAGCCTCCCGGCATCAGTCACTGGGCTTGTACTCGGCGTCGATCACGTCGTCGCCTGGCTTCGATTCCTTGGGTGCCTCCGCTCCGCCGGCGGGCGCGCCGGCCGCCGCCCCGCGGTACAGCCGCTCGCTGAGCTTGTAGGTCATCTGCTGGACCTCTTCGGTTAGGGCGCGGACGCGGTTGACGTCGCGCGCCTGCACCGCCTCGCGCAGGTCCTTGACCTTGGCCTCCAGGGGCCGGCGCTCG
Source organism: Armatimonadota bacterium (assembly GCA_031432545.1). Lineage (NCBI taxonomy): Bacteria > Bacillati > Candidatus Sysuimicrobiota > Candidatus Sysuimicrobiia > Candidatus Sysuimicrobiales > Candidatus Sysuimicrobiaceae > Candidatus Caldifonticola > Candidatus Caldifonticola tengchongensis. The sequence goes on along the minus strand of JAVKGX010000014.1, from coordinate 15,786 downwards.
TCCTCGGAGATCGCCTGGCCCTGATCGCGCAGCAGGCGCTCGGTTTGGTAGGCGACGGCGTCGCCACGGTTGACGATCTCGGCCTCCTCACGCTTGCGCCGGTCCTCCTCGGCGTGCGCTTCGGCCTCCCGGATCATGCGTTCGACCTCTTCCTTGCTGAGCGTCGACGTGCCGGTGATCTTGATCGACTGTTCCCGCCCGGTGGCGATGTCGCGCGCCGACACCGACAGGATGCCGTTGGCGTCGATGTCGAACGTGACGTCGATCTTGGGCACGCCGCGCGGAGCCGGCGGAATGCCGTCCAGGAGGAATCGGCCCAGCGTCCGGTTGTCGCGCGCCAGCGGCCGCTCACCCTGCAGCACGTGCACCTCCACCTGCGTCTGCCCGTCCTCGGCGGTCGTGAAGGTCTCGCTCTTGCGGGTAGGGATCGTCGTGTTGCGCGGGATGAGCACGGTCATCACGCCGCCCAGTGTCTCGATGCCCAGCGACAGCGGGGTAACGTCCAGCAGCACGACATCGCGCACGTCCCCGGCCAGCACGCCAGCCTGGATGGCGGCGCCGACGGCCACGACTTCGTCGGGGTGCACCTCCTTGTTGGGCTCCTTGCCCGTCAGGCGGCGCACCAGCTCCTGGATCATCGGCATGCGCGTCGCGCCCCCGACCAGGATCACCTCGTGGATGTCGCGCTCGCTGAGCTTGGCATCGCTGAGTGCGTTGCGGAACGGGCCGATGCAGCGCTCCACCAGGTCTGCGGTCAGCTCCTCGAACTTTGCGCGCGTCAGCGCCATGTCCAGGTGCTTGGGGCCGGTGGCGTCCGCGGTGATGAACGGCAGGTTGATCGTGGTCTGCACGACCGTCGTGAGTTCGATCTTCGCCCGCTCGGCGGCCTCGCGCAGCCGCTGCAAAGCCTGGCGGTCGGCGCGCAGGTCGATGCCGTGCTGCTTGCGGAACTCGTCGGCCAGCCAGTTAACGATCCGCTCGTCCCAGTCATCCCCTCCCAGGTGCGTGTCGCCGTTGGTGGCCTTCACCTGGAAGACGCCCTCGCCGATCTCCAGGATCGAGACGTCGAAGGTCCCGCCGCCCAGGTCCCACACCAGCACCGTCTCCGACCCCTTCTTGTCCAGCCCGTAGGCCAGGCACGCGGCGGTGGGCTCGTTGATGATCCGCAGGACCTTCAACCCCGCGATCTCGCCCGCGTTCTTTGTGGCGGTGCGCTGCGCGTCGTTGAAGTAGGCCGGTACGGTGATCACGGCGGCCTCGACCTTCTCGCCGAGGTAGGCCTCCGCGTCGTCCTTGAGTTTCTGGAGGATCATCGCCGAGATCTCCTCGGGCGTGAACGTCCGCCCCGCGGCGGGGATGTCGACGACGGCCATCCCGTGCTGCCCCTCGGCCACCTTGTAGGGCACCATCTTCCGCTCGGTTTCGACCTCGTGGAAGCGGCGCCCCATGAACCGCTTGATCGAGTAGACGGTGTTCTCGGAGTTGAGGATCGCCTGGCGCTTCGCCATCTGTCCTACCAGGCGCTCCCCGGTCTTGGTGAACGCGACCACCGACGGTGTGAGCCGGCTTCCCTCGCGGTTGGGGATCACGACCGGCTCGCCGCCGACCATCGCCGCGATCACCGAGTTTGTCGTTCCCAGGTCGATGCCGACAACCTTGGCCATGAGTAGGTCCCTCCGTCCCTCACTCGACGTGCACCTTCACCTGGCGCGGCCGGACTCGCTCGCTCTTGGGCACGCGGACTTCCAGAATGCCGCCCTTGTAGGTCGCCCTGGCCTCGTCGCCCTTCACCTCGGCGGGCAGGGGCAGGCTCCGCAGGAAGGCGCCGTAACGGAACTCCCGGCGCAGGTAGGCGCGGCCACGCTCCTCCTGCTCGGCCTTCGCCTCCGCCTTGATCACCAGCGAGCCCTCGGCGACCGTGACGTCGACGTCCTTGGGATCGATGCCCGGCAGCTCGGCGCGCACCACGACCTCGCTGTCCGTCTCGTACATCTCCACCGCCGGCTGCCAGACGACCGGCTGGGTCGTGCCGGCCGCGCGCTGCGGAGCCGGGCGGCCGAACTCCTGCATCAGGCGATCCATCGCCCGCTGCATCGCGTTCAGTTCCTCGAACGGGTCCCAGCGCAGAATGCTCATCGTCGGCTCCTCCCCTCTTTTGTGCCGTCTCGCTTGCCCAGGATCCAGTACGCGACCTCCTCGTGACGCTCTTGGATCTCCAAGAACAGCTTCACCCCCGCCAGGTTCAACCCGACCTCGCGGGTCAGGTAGCGGATCAGCTGCACCCGCTGCAGGTCGCGATCGCTGAACAGGCGGATCTGGTTGCGCCGCGCGGGTCGGATCAGCCCCTTTTCTTCGTAGATGCGCAGCGTGCGCGGGTGCAGCCCCACGAGCTCGGCCGCCACGCTGATCACGTAGACGGGCATCGAATCCGTTCTCCGCGTCCGATCCGCCACGGCCCCACGCGCTCCAGTGCCTGGCTCCCACTCACCCGTTCCCACGCTATACCTTGTCATCGATACTGTCAATATTCCTGACATAAAGGATGTTCGAAGCAACCCAGCCCTCTGCTATACTCATCCTACCCGGATCGGGAGGAGCGATGTCGGTCCTGGACGCTTTGTGGCTGTTCGTGATCCTGTCGGCGCTGCAGCCGCTCCTGCAGCGCCGGTGGCTGGAGAGCGCACGCCTGCGGCTGCTGCACCAGATCGAGCGCAAGCGCGGATCGCGTCTGATCGCGATGATCCACCGCCAGGAAACGATGAGCCTACTGGGCTTCCCTCTGGTGCGCTACATCGACATCGACGATTCCGAGGCGGTGTTGCGGGCCGTTCGGCTGACGCCGCCGCAGATGCCGATCGACCTTGTGCTGCACACGCCCGGCGGGCTCGTGCTGGCGGCCGAGCAGATCGCCCGAGCTCTGCGCGAGCACCCGGGGCGGGTCACGGTGTTCGTGCCCCACTACGCCATGTCCGGCGGCACGCTGATTGCACTCAGCGCCGACGAGATCGTGATGGACCCGCACGCCGTGCTGGGACCGGTCGATCCGCAGCTCGGTCAGTATCCGGCCGCGTCCATCCTCAAGGTCCTCGAGCGCAAGAACATCAACGAGGTGGACGACCAGACGATCATCTTCGCCGACATCGCGGCCAAGGCCCTGGAGCAGGTCCGGTCCACCGTGCGCGCGCTGGTGGCCGACAAGATGCCCGCAGACCAAGCGGACGCGGTCGCCGAAGCACTCAGCAGCGGCCGGTGGACGCACGACTACCCGATCACGGTGGACGAAGCCCAGCGGCTGGGGCTGCGGGTCTCCACGGAGATGCCGGTGGAGATCCACCGCCTGATGGCCCTCTACCCGCAGGCGGGGCACCGGCGCCCGTCGGTGGAATACATCCCCGTACCCTATACGCCCCCGCAGCCGGCCAGGCCGCGGCCCGGACGGCAGCAGGAATAACCTTCGCCCCGGATCGTTTCTATAGAAATGGATGCGGCCGGAGGGCGCCCTTCCCAGGGGCGATGATCGTAAGGGTCCCTCCGCCGGGACCCGACGTCTTTGTTCGATTTTTACGTGGTGCCGCGCCCCGGAAGGCGCCGCCCTCGGGGCGTGTCCGCGCTTTCCATAGCGGAGGGATCCAAAAATCGTGCGACGGAGGTGGTGGCCCATGCTGGTGCGTCGTCATCCGTTCGCGGAGCTGGCGGCGATCCAGCAGGAGCTCGCGAGCCTAGTCGACCGGATCTTCGGATCTGATGGGGTTGCGGGCACGACGTTTCTGCCCGCCACGGATGCGTACTTCGCCGACGGGCACTTCGTCGTCCGGGCGGATCTGGCCGGCGTGGACCCACAGGCCGTGGAGGTCCTGACCCACGGCAACACGCTGGTGATCCGGGGCGAGCGGAAGGCGCTCGAGGTGCCGCGGGATGACGTCGTGATGCTCGGGATCCCCTACGGGCGCTTCGAGCGCACCGTGATACTGCCCTCGGGTCTGGACGCAGGTCAGGTGAAGGCGCAGTGGCGGGACGGAATCCTGGAGATCCGCATTCCGGTCGAGCAGAAGCTGCTGCCGCGGAAGGTTCCTGTGCAGGTCGCCGCGTAATGCGTCGTCTCCCGTCCGGCCCCGGCTCCGGGGTCTGACGGGAAGTACTTCTCCCTGGGATTCGAATGCACTAAGGAGGTGAGCGGTGTGCTGGACCTCGGCTTGTTGATCCTTCGTGGCGTTGTCGGTCTGCTGTTCATCGGGCACGGGGCGCAGAAGCTGTTCGGCTGGTTCGGCGGGCACGGTGTCGCCGGCACCGGGCAGTGGCTGGAGTCGATGGGTATGCGTCCGGGCCGGCTGTGGGCCATACTGGCGGGATCCGCTGAGTTCCTCGGCGGTCTGCTCCTGTTGGTGGGGTTGGCCAACCCCATCGGCTCCGTGCTGATCGCCGCGGTGATGGCGGCCGCGATCGTACCCGTCCACGCCCGCAACGGTCTGTGGGTCCAGCGCAACGGCTACGAGTATCCGCTCGTCAACGTCGCCGCCGCGACCGCCGTGGCACTGGCCGGGCCGGGTGCCTATGCGCTGGACCCGGTGCTCGGACTGACCCTCCCGGTGGTGCCGGTGCTGGGTTGGGGCTTCGTCCTGATCGTGGGGATGGCCGCCTACCTGGGATTCCGCGGCGGTGCGCTGCAGCCCAGCGAGGCCCAGAACTGACCTCCCCTGCCGACGCCGCCCGGGGATCCCCGGGCGGCGTCTGTTTGCGAACTCCAGTGGCGCTCGTTGCGTCCTTTCTGGTAGGTCCACCCGATGCACCGCCCGGGAGGTCGCCCGATGCGCATCGACGCCAGCATTCAGCCGATCGTCGCTCTCGTCGCCGGCATCCTGATCCTGATCGCGCCGCGGCTGCTGAACTACATCGTCGCCGTCTACCTGATCGTCGTCGGGCTGACGGGATTGGTCCGGTAGAAGCGGCCCCTGCAGGGGGACGGCCGCTCAGGTCAGGTGCAGGCGACGCAGCAGCATCGCGTTGGCCGCGACGATGACCGTGGACAGGCTCATCAGCAGCGCCCCCACGGCCGGGGAAAGCAGCACGCCCCAGCGGTAGGCGACGCCGGCCGCCAGCGGGAGCGCGACCGCGTTGTAGCCGGTGGCCCACAAAAGGTTCTGCACCATCTTGGCGTAGGTGCCCTCTGCGAGCCGCAGCGCGCGGACCACGTCGAGCGGGTCGTCCTCCACCAGGACCAGGTCGGCGGACTCGATGGCCACGTTCGCGCCGGCGCCGATTGCGATGCCCAAGTCGGAGGCGGCCAGCGCGGGCGCGTCGTTGATGCCGTCGCCGACGAACGCCACCGGGCCCCGCTGTCGCATCTGTGCGACGATCCTCGACTTGTCCTCCGGCAGTACCCGTGCGTGATAGGTGTCGATGCCCAACTCCGCGGCGACGGTCCGGGCCACCGCTTCGGCGTCCCCCGTGACCATCACGACCTGGCGCCCCATGTCCTTCAGTTCGCGCACGGCCCGCCGGGCGCCGTCTCGCACGCGGTCGGCCAGCGCGAACAGCGCCAGCACGCGCCGCTCGTCCATCAGCGCGATCACGCTCTCGCCGCGCCCGGAGGCCTCGTCCAGTCCGCCGCGCAGCGCGCCGAGTCCCAGCCCCATCTCGTCGGCCCACTCGGGTCTGCCGACCCGATACGGTCTGCCGTCGACCCGTCCCTCGATCCCCTTGCCCGGTATGGCCCGGAAGTCCGCGCCGCGCCCCACAGGCACGCCGCGACCGCGCGCCTCGTTGAGGACGGCGCGGGCCAGCCCGTGCTCGGACAGCGATTCGAGCGCCGCCGCGATCGCGAGGGCATCGTCTTCTCCGACGCCGTCGGTGTAGATCCGGCGGACGCGGAACCTCCCCTCGGTCAGCGTGCCCGTCTTATCGAAGGCGACGGTCCGGATGTCGCGGGCCCTCTCGAACGCCTCGCGGTTGCGTACGAGAATGCCGTTGCGCGCCGACAGCGCTGTGGCGTTCATGACCACGAGCGGGATCGCCAACCCCAGTGCGTGCGGGCAGGCGATCACCATGACCGCGACCATCCGCGTGAGCGCGAACTCCGGCGCGGACCCCACCAACAGCCACGCGGCCAGCGTGAGCGCTCCTCCGCCCAGCGCGATCAGGGTCAGCCAGTAGGCCGCACGGTCGGCCAATACCTGGTAACGGCTGCGCGAGCGCTGCGCCTGCTCCACCAGGCGCTGGATCTGGCTCAGCGTCGTCGCCTCGCCAGTGCGCCGCACCTCGACGGTGAGCGTCCCCTCGCCGTTGATCGCACCCGAGATCACCTCCGCGCCCGGTTCCTTGGTCACCGGACGCGACTCCCCGGTCAGAAACGCCTCGTTGACGCTGGACGCCCCCTCCACTACGATCCCGTCGGCGGGGACCTGCTCGCCGGGGCGCACAAGCACGCGGTCGCCCACTCGCAACGCGCCCACCGGGACGTCCTCCGTGTCGCCGTCGACTATGCGGTGCGCGTGCGCGGGGAGCAGGGCGGCGAGGTACTCCAGCGCGCGTCCGGCGCCCTGGACGGACGCCATCTCGATCCAATGTCCCAGCAGCATGACGACGACGAGCGTCGCCAGCTCCCAGTACAGTGGTATCCCCCGCAGCAACCCGGCGGACACCCCCAGACTGTAGGCGAACGCGACGCTGATCGCCAGGCCGACAAGGGTCATCATGCCGGGTTGGCGCGCGCGCAGTTCGCGCAGGCCCCCCTGTACGAAGACACCCCCGCCGTACAGGTACAACACGGTGCCCAGAACCGGCTGTGCCCACTCCGCGCCGGGGACCTGGGCCGCACGGTACCCGAACCACTCCTGGATGTGGGCGTCGAAGTAGAGGATCGGGACCCCGAGCAGGACGCTCAGCCAGAACCGATCGCGGAACATCTGCGGGCTGTGGCCGGCGTGTTTGTCGTGCGCGGCGTGATCGGGCTGGCCTGCGGCGGCCGGAGGTGTCTGACCGTGGTCGGGCCTATGGTGCACGTGGTGCTCTTCCATGGCCGGTGTGGTCTTCCTCGTCTGCGGGCCCTACCGAGGAAACGAGGACCCAGGTGGACGGATTCCTACGCCGGCTTCGATCGGCGGGCCTCCCGCGCGTGGCGAGATCACCGAGGTCCGTTTCTCAGGGACTGTACGAAGAAACCCTCACGCGGCTCCCACGAAGCCAGGTCGCGCGCCCACGGGTCGTCGGTGCCGGAATTGAGCCCGACGCGCACGGACGCGAACGCCAGCGGGACCGTCGGGCGCCCGTCGGGCAACCTCACCAGAGCGACGTGCAGGTGCGGGTAGACGCTGAGTCCGGAGTTCCCCACACGGCCGAGGCGCTCACCCGCCCGCACCTCGGTTCCCGCCGCGACCGTGACGCTTCCCTGCTGCAGGTGTGTCAGGTACAGGCCGTACCCCCTCCCCATGTCCAGGAGCACGTGGTTGCCCTCTTCTTCCGGCGGGCTCTCCTGCCCTGCGGGTCCGTCCGCAAAGTGGTTGGCGACCCGCACCACGCGGCCGGACACCGGCGCATGCACGGACCGGCCCCACGCGTAGTAGTCGGAGTTCCGGCGGCTGTCGCGAACCCTCGAAGGGTGCAGCGTGGGATCCACCACCACGAGGTCGTAGGCCCAGACGTCGTGGTGGGAGAACATTCCGTGCGCGCCCTGGAAGAGGTACCACTGCCCGCGCACCGGCAACGGGACGGTCATCGGCGCGGTGTCGGGCACGGGCGTCGGCGGATCGAAAGACAGCCTGCCGGCGACGAGGCGGTAGCTGGCGACGGCGGGTCCGTGATCCAAGTACCTGCGCTGCGCGCCGCTCCACGTTGCCGGGAGCACGCGCACCCACGAACGCGCGCCCACCCCCCGAAGCTGGTCGCGCATCTGGGCGGGCAGGACACGGCCGAGCGCGTCGTACGGGATGCGAACCTCGACCACCTCGCCAGTGGCGACTTCGATTCCTTCGATCTGCGCGGTGAGTGGCTCGTCGTCCTCCGGGTGGATCCAGACCGGCGACGGCCCCCGTTGCCGGGCCCCGATCTGCACGTCTACGGTCTGGAGACCGGTGAAGTCGATGCTGAACCAGAAAGCCAGGTCCTCTCCTGAAGGCCGGGAAGCGGTCGCCACCATCAGCAGCAGGTCCCGCTCGCGGGGCGCGACGGCGAACCCCACGATGTCCCGGGACGGGTCGGAAGCGTCCCCGGCCGGATCGGAGAACGTCGGTATGCCCGTCCAGTCCGTCCCGTTGCCGTCGATCCGGATGGCGTTCGCGCGCTGGCGCACCTGTTCGATCCGCGCGTGGATCGTGCCGTCGGCGACGGGGGCAGGTGGGGCGGTACCCGCGAGCAGCAACACCGCGACCAGGATGGTGGCCCAGGCGAGAACCATGCACCCTCCCGTCGGGCGACGTTCGCAGCGAGAGTTTTCCTCTAGCCTGCAGGATCGTGGGCGTGGGTCACGCCGGGATGAAGGGGCCAGGGGGGAGGGGATGCGGCTCGCCGGCTGACTTCGGCGCCCAGCAGGAAGATCGCGGCGACCACGTAGATCCACAGCAAGAACACGATCACGCCGGCCAGCGATCCGTACACGAGCTGGTAGCGCGTGAAGGTCTCGACGCCCCAGAACACGACCCGCCGCGCTCCCTCGAACAGCAGCGTCGCAACGAGCGCTCCGGGCCACAGCCACCGCCACCGGATGGGACGGTTCGGGAGCAGACGGTATGCTAGCAGGAAGACGAGCATGGGGAGTACGAGCGGGATGACCACCCGCCCCGCGCCCGCGCCAGGGATGGCGTGGATGGCGTCGGACAGGCTGGCCGGTATGAAGCGATCCACGATCGAAAGGGTCAGTGAGACCGACAGGGACGCCGCGAGGATGCCTCCGAACAACAGCGTGGTGGCGATCTCCAGCATCTTGCGTCGCCAGAACGGACGCTCCTGCCCGACGCCCCACACGCGGTTGAGGCTGTGGCGCGCCGCGCCGGCGACCGCGCTGGACGACCACAAAAAGACCGCGATCGCCGCAACACCGACCGTGCCGCGCGCGCGGACCGCCTCGTCGACGTTGCGCAGGACGGCGGCGACCGCCTCCGGCGGGAGGTAGGCCCGCAGCGCCTCGGAGATGGCGGCCTGCACGTCCTGTCGCTCGAGGAAGAACGTCGCCAGCGCGCTGGCCCCGAGCAAGAGAGGGAAGATCGACAGCAGCGCGTAGTAGGCGATCGTGGCGGCCATCGGAAGGCAGTCGTCTTCCAGGAAGCGGGCCGCGACGTCGCGCCCGAAGGCGTAGGCCTGAGCGACGGTGCCCTGTGCGGCGGCAGCGGGGGCTGCCGCCACCTCGTCACGGTTCACGTTTGACGCTCCTCAGACACACTTCCTATAATAGGCGCCACAGGGCGGTTAGCTCAGCGGAAGAGCGCTTGCTTCACACGCAAGAGGCCAGAGGTTCGAACCCTCTACCGCCCACCACGCCCCGGTTGCCGCCGTTCGTGGGTATCGGCGCACGTGGACCGCTGCGGTCCCCGGTCCGTTGTCTTCGATAGAAGGGAGCGTCATGGATCCGCGTGTCGAACGGCTCGCCGAAGTCCTCGTCCGATACTCACTGGTCGTCAAGCCCGGACAGCTGGTGCGCATCAGCGGCCCCGCGCTGGCCGAGCCCCTGATCGTCGCGTGCTACCGGCACGTACTGCGCGCGGGCGGTCACCCGCTGCTGCGGGTGACCGTGGACGGGGTGGAAGAGGTGTACTACAAGGAAGCCAGCGAAGAGCAGCTGCGGTTCGTCTCGGAGATTCAGCGCACCGAGGTGGAGCGCATCGACGCTTCCATCGGCATCTGGGCGGAGTACAACACCCGCGCGCTGACGAACGTCTCGCCCGCGCGCCGCCGCATCCGTTCGGAGGCGACGCGCGACCTCATGCAGCGGTTCTTGGAACGCGCCGCGGAGGGGGTGCTCCGTTGGGTCGGCACGCAGTATCCGACCCAGGCCGAGGCCCAGGAGGCGGAGATGTCGCTGCGCGAGTACGAGGACTTCGTGTACGGGGCGGGCTACCTCGACCGGCCCGATCCGGTGGCGGAGTGGGAGCGCATCCGCGAGCGGCAGGCACACATCGCGGGCTTCCTCGCCAGCAAGCGCGAGATCCGCATCGTCGGCCCCGACACGGATCTGACCGTCGGGGTGGCGGGTCGGAGGTGGATCAACGCGGCAGGCGAGTCCAACTTCCCCGACGGCGAGGTTTTCACCGGCCCGGAGGAGACGAAGACGCACGGGCGCGTGCGCTTCACCTACCCGGCGCTCTACGCTGGCCGCGAGGTCAGCGACGTCCGCCTGGCCTTCGAAGGCGGGCGCGTCGTGGAGGCCAAGGCGGCGAAGGGCGAAGAGTTCCTGCGGGAGATGCTCGAGACTGATGAGGGTGCCAGGGTCCTGGGTGAGTTCGCGTTCGGCCTCAACGACAACATCCAGCGCTTCACGCGCAACATCCTGTTCGACGAGAAGATCGGCGGCACCGTCCACGTGGCGCTGGGCTCGTCGTATCCGGAGACCGGCGGCCGCAACCAGTCCGGCATCCACTGGGACATGATCTGCGACCTGCGGCAGGGCGGCGAGGTCTACGCCGACGGTGAGCTCATCGCCCGCGACGGCAGGTTCCTCTTCTGAGACCCTGGGAGCGTTTCCGTCACGCGACGAGCTCGTACCCGCGTCCTCTGCGCGGACGACGATGAGCTCTCCCTCCGACTGCGGGTACGCAAGCCCGCTGCCCATCGCGTCCGTCTTCGGACTCTCTTGCCATGAGCTCGTCGCCGTGTCAGTCGGGCCAGTCCGCCTCGACCGAGGCGATCAGCCGTTCGAACATCCGCTCCTGTTCGATGGCGGTCTGTTCCGCCCGTTCGGCGTACGCGGGATGCTCTCCCGCCTTCAGATGGATGTTGGCCAGCACGTTGTCGCGGATCCGAGCCAGGAACGCGACGACCTCCTCGCGACCGAACTGCCCGAACTCGCCCGACCTCAACCGCGCGATCAACTCGGGCAACGGCCGCATCTCGACCATGCAGACCCGCTCGTAGGCGTCCCAGAGCCTTTCGTTCACTTTCCCCTTCGGATCCGATGGACCTTGACGAAGTTCGTTCGGCCGCGCGCGATGAGCGGCGCCGAGCCGGTGATGATCACGACGTCCCCGGGATCGGCGATGCCCCGCCGCACCATCTCCTCTTCAGCTTGCACCACCATCGCGTCGGTGTCCTCCCGGAAGGGGACGACGATCGCGTGGACGCCCCACCATAGGCTGAGCGTGCGGGCGACGGTGTGGTCTTCGGTCAGCGCGACGATCGGTTCGGCTGGACGCAGCTTCGAGATCAGTTGCGCGGTCCGCCCGCTGCGCGTCACGACGGCGATCGCCCGGGCCCGCAGGTCGTGTGCCAGCAGGCAGGCGGCGCTCCCGACGGCCTCGGCCACCCCCAGGCGCCGGTCGCCGTGGCGGCCGGTCTGATACAGCTGGGGACTGGCGGCTTCCACCTCGACCGCGATCCGGTCCATGATGCGCACGGCCTCGGTCGGGTAGCGACCCACCGCGGTCTCCCCCGACAGCATGACTGCGTCGGTGCCGTCGAGGATCGCGTTCGCGACATCGGAGGCTTCGGCGCGGGTCGGACGCGGGCGGTCGATCATCGACTCCAGCATCTGGGTCGCGGTGATGACGGGGATGCCCATCTCGTTTGCCCGCCGGATGATGTGCTTCTGGAGGATGGGCACGCGCTCGGGCGCGAGTTCGACCCCCAGGTCGCCGCGCGCCACCATCACGCCGTCGCTGGCCGCCATGATCCCGTCCAGGCGGTCGATCGCCTCCGCCTTCTCGAGCTTGGCCACGATCGGCACCGAGCGGCCCGCGCGTCCCATCTCCTCCCGCACGGCGGCGATGTCCTCGGGCCGCCGCACGAAGGACAGCGCGACCCAGTCCACGCCTGCCTCCAGGCCGAACCGGAGGTCGTCGCGGTCCTTGGCGGTCATCGCGGGGGCGCTGATCGCCACGCCGGGCAGGTTGATGCCCTTGTGCTCTTCGAGCACGCCCCCTCGCACGACCCGGGCGCGGACCTCCTCGCCCCCGACGGCGGTCACCGACAGTTCCATGGCGCCGTCGGCGAGCAGGATCCGGTCGCCGGCCTGCACGTCCTTGACGATGTCGGGGTAGGTCGTCGACAGCCGCTGCGCCGTCCCGACCTCCGTCTGTGCGCCGATGACGACTTCGCTGCCCTCCTCGAGGTGTACGGGTCGGTGGTGGGCCAGCTCGCCGACCCGGATCTTGGGGCCCTGCAGGTCCTGCAGGATCGCTACCGGACGGTCCAGCTCTTCGGCGACCCTGCGCACCGTGGCGATGCGGCGCTCATGGTCCTCGCGACGGCCATGGGAGAAGTTGAACCGCACCACGTCTACGCCGGCGGCGACGAGCTCTCGGATGCGCTCGGGCGAATCCGTGGCCGGCCCGATGGTGGCGACGATCTTCGTGCGGCGGTGCCGCGGGGGCGTGTACCTCCAGGCCATCCTGGGTGCCTCTTCGGCGGGTCAGTAGCCGGGGTGCGATTGTGCCTCCCCGTGCCTCGCATCACAGGATACCATTGGGACAGATCAGGTGACCGACTCGTCCGGCGACAGGGGGCCTCCATGAGGCCGGCGCGGGTGGGCGACATCCAGGGCTGGCTGCCGACGCAGCGGTACGTCTTGTTTCTCTGCGTCCTCGCATCGGCGGGGGTGCTGGCGATCGTCCTGTTGTCCCTGTGGCGCGAACCGGAGGTGCCGTCGGCCAGGGACGTCGCGACCTTGTCGGTCGTCACGCTGCTGGCGATGCTGCTGGCAGACGACGAGGTGGCCGATCCGGCGGAGGTCGGCATGGCGGCCGGGTTGTTGGTCCTGGGGCCGTTCACCGCAGTCCTGATGGGGGCTGTACTGTCGCCGGTTGCGGACCTCCTCCGGGGCACAGACAGACTGGCGGTCGCATACCGTTGGGCGCGGCGGGTACTGCCGGCGCTCGTGGCCGCGGCGGTGTACGCCCGGGTGGTGGCCTCGCCCGGGCGCGTCGACCTGCTGCCCAATCTCGCCGCCTACGCTGCCGTCGGGCTCGCGTGGGCCGCGGCGTCCTACGCGATCCGGGCGCGGTACTTCGCGTCGCTCAGCGGGATCCCGATGATCCGGTTCTTACAGGCGCACGCGCGGCCGAGCCTGGGCCCGATTGTGGTCAGCCTGCCCGTGGGCTTGGCCGTGGCCTGGCTGTACCGCGAGAACCCGGCGTCTTTGCTGCTGTTTTTGATCCCCGCCGCTTTGGCGCCCCGCCTGCAGCCGGTGCGCGAGGAGGTCGTGTCTACGGCCGGGGTCGACCCGGCCACGGGCTTCGACGTCGGGGACCGGCTGTGGAAACGTTTGGAGGAGGAGTTCGTCCGTGCCCATCGGTACAACCAGCCGTTCACCCTGGGCGTGGTGGTGCTCGAGAACCTCGACGCGCTGCACAAGTCGATCGGTCCGGCGGCGGTGTCGGCCGCGCTGCGGGATGTCGCGCGGATCCTGCGCCGCGAACTGCGGCGTTCGGACTACGTCGCCCGCCTGGACGACAGCCGGTTCGCGGTGGTGCTCGTGGGCGCGACCGTCGATCAAGCCGAGCGCGTGGGCAGCCGCGTCCGCAGCGAGATCGTACTGCAGACGCCGCTGCGCGTCTCCTTCGGCCTCGCTGGCTACGACGCGGCCGACGTGGACGCTCGGCAGTTGCTGGACGTGGCGTCCTCGGCCGCCGAACGTGCCCGCGAGCGCGGCGGGGACCGGATCGTCACCGGCACGAAGTGAGGAATCCACGGACGTGGCCTTGATGGAGATCAGCGTCACGCCGCTGGGCACGCCGTCGCCGAGCGTGGGGGAATACGTGGCCGCTGCCGTCGATGTGATCCGCCGGAGCGGGCTGCCCTACAGGGTGAACCCGATGGGTACGACCGTGGAAGGCGATCTGGAAGCGTTGCTGGCGCTGGTGCCGCGGGTCCACGATGCGGTCTTCGCCTTGGGGGTGGCGCGCGTGTCCACGCTGTTGAAGATCGACGACCGCCGTGACAAGCCCACGTGCATGCACGCGAAGATCGCCTCCGTCGAAAAGCACTTGCGGTGAGGTGCAGGATGGGGGACAAGGAAGCCACGGTGCGCTGGACGGGCAAGGGTCTGCGATTCGAGAGCGTGATCCCGCAGACCGGGGTGCGCTTCTACCAGGACAGCCCGGTCGAAGGTGGAGCGGTGGGCCCCAGCCCTATGGATCTCGTGCTGGCCGCCGTGGGTGGCTGCACCGCGATGGACGTCGTGAGCATCCTCGAGAAGATGCGCGAGCCTGTGCGCGGGCTCGAGGTGCGCGTCAGCGGGGAACGCGCGACCGATCATCCGCGCATCTATAGAAAGGTCCACGTGCACTACCGGGTGGAAGGAGAGGGGCTCGACCCCGAGAAGGTCCGGAAGGCCATCGATCTGAGCCAGTCGAAGTACTGCTCGGTGTCGGCGATGGTCCGCGCGAGCGCGGAGCTGACCTACGGATGGGAGATCGCCGAAGCCGCAGCGGGCGGGCTCGCCGGCGCCGGAAAGGAGGCTCACGATGGCGCAGCGGATTGAGACCCGACGCAGGCAGATCGAGGAGATCCTGACGTCGCTAGGCCGCGACGACCTCGGGGTGGGTGAGGTCGAAGACCTCGGGGAAGGACGGCTGCGGGTCACGTTCCTCCACGGCCACTTCCGCCACGCCGCAGAACTGGACGCCGGCAAGCTGGACGACCCGCAGCAGGCGAAGGCGGCGCTGATGATCGCCGTCCGCAAGCTCAGCAAGGACATCGAGGCCGAGCACATCGGCAAGGCCCAACAGTAGCCGTCGCCCCTTCTGCGCCGGTCCGTTCGGTCTGTGTAGCACCCGACGAGGGTTCGATGCGGGTGCGCGGTCCGTCCTTCGGCGGGATGCTATAATCCCTGCGGCGGGCCGGCGTAGCTCAGTCGGTAGAGCGGCTGATTCGTAATCAGCAGGTCAGGGGTTCGAATCCCCTCGCCGGCTCCAGCTCAAATCCAGTCACAACAAGCATCACAGCCAAGTCCGGAGAAGCCGCCCGAGGCCGGTTCCGGTCGGTTGTGCGCCTATAGTGCGCGGGTTAGGACCGCCGCCGGTACAGCGTTGGGCGCGGCAGCTCAATGAGCTCCTCGCTGAGGCCGACCTGTGGGCAGCTAGGAGAGAGGTGACTAGGGCGCGTGGCCGGAGTGCCGGCGGGAGGCGGGCGCACTCCCATCCCGCGGTGCCCCTGTTGCCGGTTGCGGACCGCTGAGGTCAGGATAGCACGGTAGGCGGCAAGCGGGCCATATCTGATCTAGGGGTGTCGCTGCTGGGGCTTGAGAGTTGGGGTACGAGACCGAGTGCGTTCGGGTTCTCTTCACACTTCTGGGAGTGCCCATTCGCAGCCTCCGAGAGTACCCGCCGCATGGACACGAGAGCGATCACGACTGCGATGTCATCGCCGTCACGGCGACGGGCGACGCCTATGCGCTCGAGGTCACGAAGTGCTATCAAGGGGATCGGAGTCGAGGGGACGCTCTGGCGAACCGCACTATATGGGAGTTGATTGGCAATGCAGAGAGCTAGGTTCAAGTGGCACTTTCACCGCAACCATGGCGTCTTCGCCGGCGCCAAACGGACGGTAGTAACGCGAACGGGCATTCAGCACTGTGCCCTTGCTGTTGCTTTCGCTCTGCTGCTTGCCGCCTGCGGCGGTGGGGGCGGTATCGCGCCGACGCCGACT
>JAVKGX010000013.1 GCA_031432545.1 Armatimonadota bacterium | reverse complement strand
TAAGGCATCAAGGGCGACGGCAGGCCCCTGGCGTTCGGTCAAAGGGAGGCCAGCGCCAGCAGCGCACCGGCGGCGAGTAGGGGGACGGCGTAGGAGAGCGCACGCAGGGCCTGCTCGACAGGGGAGCGCAGATACTCCACGGTGATCGGTTCGCTGGTCCCGTCGTGGCGCTCCACCGTGCCCTCGACACTGCGCGCCTGGCGGCGGAGTTGGCGGGCGCGCAGGCTCAGGGTCCTCTGCGCGCGGCTGAGGAAGTACGCCGCGGCCGCGACGGCGAGTCCTGCGGGCTCCAGGCGCAGGGCGTTCGCCCAGTGTCCGACGAGGGCCGGGAAGGTACCCCAGGCCAGCGCGAACCAGGCATCGGTGTGGAAGCGGCCGCCGAACAGTTCCAGGTTGTAGGCCACGACCAAAAACACACCCACCGCCACCCACGGCAGGATCGTCGGTGAGATCGTCAGCGCGCCGTGGATCCCCAGGGCTGCGGCGCCCGTCAGCGAGACGGCGGCCATCGCGAGCAGGACGGAGTCCGGAATCGCGCTGCGCAGGGGTCGGCCCCGATACTCGTCGAGCGCGTGGGCGGCAACCCCCAGAGCCAGGGCGAACGCTGCCAGCGCCTTCAGCGTTCGGTCGCAGTAGAACGCCGACGAGACGGCAGCTCCGAGCGCGACGTAGCCGAGGTGCCACAGCGTGTACGGCAGGTGCAGCAACGTGACGTAGTCGCGCCACCCTCCCCGCGTGAGGGCGTAGAAGGCGGGAAGCCCCTCGCCCCGAGCCTCTCCCCCGCCGGTCGAGTCAGCCGTCACGCTTCTGTCCCCACAGCACGATCGCGCCGCCGAGGCTGAGGCGCCGCCAGCGGATGTCGCGGAATCCGGCGGCTTCCCACCACGACGCCACCTGGTGGGGCGGATGGCGCCGCGCGAACGTCTCGATGCTCGGCCCCAGGAACTCGCCGATCGCGCGCCATCCGGGCGAGACCACCCGGCCCGCCAGGGGCAGGACGATGCGTGTGTGCGCCTTCCACAGCGCGTACCACATGCCCCTTGGCAAGTCGAACTCCAGCGAGGCCATCCACCCGCCGGGCCTGACGACGCGTCCCATCTCCGCGACGACGTCGGCGGGGCTGTCGACGTACCGCAGCAGGTAGGTGACGGTGAGCGCGTCGAACGCCGCCGACCGAAACGGCAGCCGCTCTGCGGTGGCGCGGACCAGCCGGATGCGGTCGGACAGTCCGGCGCGCGCCACGCGGCGGCGTCCGGACTCGAGCATCCGGGCTGCGAGGTCCACTCCCACGACGCGGCATCCGTAGCGCTCCGCCAGATCGATGGCGACGGCGCAGGTCCCCGTCGCGACGTCGAGCACCAGGGCGTTGCGGCCCACCGGCAGGCGCGATGTAAGGAACATGTGCCAACGTCGGTACTGGCCGTAGCTCAACCAGGCCGCCAGGCGATCATAGCCCCGAGCAGCACCGTCAAAGAGGTCCCGCGCGAACTCGGCCTTCGAACCCACGACTCCGTCTTTCCGTCCTTCCCAGCCTGGGTCCTGCGCCCACATCACCCCGACAAGCGCGTCCCCGTCTTTTGTACGTATAACATGGACGATCGTGGCCATAGCGTTTGACCCTACTCCTACTGAGCGGGTAAAGTCAACTCAGTATCGCGGGCTCTGAGAAGATTGTTCGGAAATCACGATCTCTTCCGGGGAGGGCGTTGCGAGTCCTGATCGTCGGGTCCGGCGGGCGCGAGCACGCGATCGCGTGGGCGCTGCGCCGCAGTCCGCACGTCTCGGAGGTCTTCTGCGCGCCGGGCAACGCCGGCATCGCCGACGTCGCGACGACGGTGCCGGTCGACGTCGCCGACGTCGTCGCCGTCGTGGCGGCCGCGCGGTCGGTCCGCGCCGATCTCACGGTGATCGGGCCGGAAGGACCGCTGGCAGCCGGTGTGGTGGACGCCCTCGAGGGGGCCGGGCTGCGCGCGTTCGGCCCCACGCGCGCTGCAGCCCGCATCGAGTCATCCAAGGTTTTCGCCAAGCAACTCCTCGCGCGCCACCGTATCCCGCAAGCCGAGTTCCGGTCGTTCGACCGCCCGGAGGAAGCGCTCGCGTGGATCCGCCGGCGCAACGCTCCATGTGTCGTGAAGGCTGACGGCCTGGCTGCGGGAAAGGGCGCGGTGGTCTGCGCCACGGCCGAGGAGGCCGGTGCAGCGGTGCGGGCCATCATGGTCGAGCGGCGTTTCGGTGACGCGGGGCGCCGCGTGGTGATCGAGGAGTTCCTCGAAGGCCAAGAGCTGTCGGCGCTGGCGTTCGTGGACGGCGAGTGCGTCCTGCCGATGCCGCCGGCGCGCGACCACAAGAGGCTGTTGGACGGCGACTGTGGGCCCAACACCGGCGGCATGGGCGCGATGACGCCGGTGCCGGATGTGAGTCCGGACCTCCACCGGCGCATCGTCCGGGAAGTGCTGGAGCCGGCTGCGGGGGCGCTGGTGGCCGAGGGCTGCCCGTTCCGCGGCGTGCTGTATGCCGGGTTGATGTTGACCGCCGACGGCCCCAAGGTGTTGGAGTTCAACGCGCGGTGGGGCGATCCGGAAGCGCAGGCGCTGCTACCCCTGCTCGAAACCGACCTGTTCGAGGCGTTGTGGGCGTCGTGCGAAGGGCGTCTGGACGCGCAGCGGCCTTCCTGGTCGGGCCGATCCGCCGTCTGCGTGGTCGCGGCCTCCGAGGGGTATCCGGACGAGCCGGTCTGTGGCCGCCCCATCCACGGACTGGCCGAAGCCCGCGCGCTGCCCGACGTGCTCGTCTTCCACGCAGCGACGGCCTGCCGCGACGACCGGATCGTCACCGCGGGCGGACGGGTCGTCGACGTCGTGGGGCTAGGCGACGACCTGGCGGCCGCCCGTGAGGCCGCGTACCGTGCGATGGTCCTGATCCACTTCGACGGAATGCACTGCCGCCAGGACATCGGGGTGAGCGCCCGACCCTCGACGGTCGGCGTGCCCGCGTGGGAGCGTGCGCGATGAGTCGACCGGTCGTGGGCATCGTGATGGGCAGCGACTCCGATCTTCCGGTCATGCGGGAGACCGCCGCGGTGCTGCAACGTCTGGACGTGCCGTTTGAGATCACGGTCGCCTCTGCGCACCGCTCGCCCGAACGCGCCGCGGAGTACGCGCGCACCGCCGCCGCCCGAGGACTGCGGGTCATCGTCGCCGCGGCAGGCGGGGCCGCGCACCTGGCCGGTGTGATGGCCGCCCACACCACCCTGCCTGTCGTGGGCGTCCCGCTCGCAGGTCCGACCCTGGGCGGACTGGACGCGCTGCTGTCGACCGCCCAGATGCCCCCGGGGGTCCCGGTGGGGACGATGGCGATCGGCGGGTGGGGTGCACAGAACGCCGGATGGTTCGCCGCGCAGGTGCTGGCGCTGTCCGACCCCGCCCTGGCCTCGCGCCTGCAGGAGCACAAGGCCGCGATGGCGAGGGCGGTCGAAGACAAGGCGCGCCGAGTGACGGAAGCGCTGTGATGCCAGGTGGACCCCGACCGGCGCAGGGGGCGGTCACCGCGGTGGTCGGCCTCCACTGGGGCGACGAGGGCAAGGGCAAGGTCATCGATGCCCTCGCCCAGCAGGCGCGGCTGGTCGTGCGCTTCAACGGCGGCGCCAACGCCGGCCACACGATCGTCAACGAGTGGGGCACGTTCCGGCTGCACCTGATCCCATCGGGGATCTTCAACCCCGGATGTCGCAACCTGATCGGCCCCGGGTGCGTGGTCAACCCGGACGTCCTGCTCGGTGAGGTGGCCGACCTGGAGCGACGCGGTCTGCTGCGCGGCACGCTGCTGGTGTCGGATCGTGCGCACCTCACCTTTCCCCATCACGTCGCGATCGACGAACTGGAAGAACGGGCCAGGGGTGAGGCCGCACACGGGACCACGCGCCAGGGGATCTGGCCGTCGTACACCGACAAGGTCGCGCGCGTGGGCATACGGGTGGGCGACCTCTTCGACAGGGAGTTCCTCGAAGAGCAACTCGAAACCGTCGTCCGGCGGCGCGGTCCGCTGCTGGGTGCACTGTACGGTGGGCCGCCGCTGGAGCTGGGCAGCCTGCGGGAACGGTGCCGGCGGTGGGCCGACGCGCTGCGCCCGTACGTCGCCGACGGCCTGCAGGTTGTCTCCGAAGCCCTGGCCGCCGGGGAGGACGTACTCTTGGAAGGACACCTCGGCGCGATGCGCGACGTCGACTGGGGGGTTTACCCCTACGTCACGTCGTCGACGACGCTGGCCGGCGGAGCGTGTTCTGGTACGGGGATCCCTCCCCACCGCATCACGCGCATCGTCGGCGTCGTCAAGGCCTACACGACCGCGGTCGGAGCGGGCCCGATGCCCACGGAGGAGACCGGTGAGATCGGTGCGCGCATGCGCCAGATCGGCGAGGAGTACGGCGCGACCACCGGGAGGCCGCGGCGCTGCGGGTGGTTCGACGGGGTGGCCGCCAGTTTTGCGTCGCGCCTGAACGGCTGCACCGAGCTCGCCCTGATGAAGCTCGACGTGCTGAGCGCGTTCGATCCGGTGCGCATCTGCGTGGCGTACGACGACGGCGGACGATCCTTGACGACCATGCCGACGACGCCCGTGTTGCGGCGGGTGCGGCCCGTCTACGACGAGATGCCCGGCTGGCGCCGGTCGATCGCGGGCGTCACCCGGTACCGCGATCTGCCCGAGGGCGCGCGCCGCTTCGTCGAGCGGGTGCAGGAGCTGTGCGGCGCGCCGGTGACGATGATCGGAACCGGGCCGCGGCGCGAGCAGGCGATCCACACGCCGGGGGGTGTGCTGTGATCGCCCGTTACACGACCTCGGAGATGGCCGAGCTGTGGTCCGACGGTTCGAAGTTTGATCTGTGGCTGGAGATTGAAAAACTCGCCGCCGAGGTGCAGGCGCAGCACGGCATGATCCCCGCCGACGCCGCACGCCGGATCCGCGAGCGCGCCTACGTGCCGGACGTCGAGCGCATCCACGAAGTCGAACGGACGGAGACGCACCACGACGTCGTCGCGTTCCTGCGGGTGGTGGGCGAGACGCTGGGCGAAGACGCCCGCTACCTGCACATGGGGTTGGGTTCATCCGACGTGGTTGACACGGCCACGGCGGTGTTGCTCGTGCGCGCCGCCGACCTGCTGCTGGCCGAAGTCGAAGAGACGATCCGGGTGCTGACCGCACTCGCCGACCGGCACCGCTACACGCTGATGGCCGGGCGCACCCACGGCGTGCAGGCCGAGCCCACCACCTTCGGTCTGAAAGTGGCGGTGTGGGTCGCGGAGATGCAGCGCAACCGCGATCGTCTGCAGCGAGCGCGCGAGACGGTCCGCGTCGGCAAGATCTCCGGCGAGGTCGGCAACTACGCCCACCTGCCCCCGTGGGCTGAGGCGTACGTCTGCGAACGGCTGGGTCTGGTCCCGGCGCCGGTCTCCTCGCAGATCCTGCAGCGGGATCGGCATGCCGACTACCTCTGCGCGATCGCCGTGGTGGGCGGCACTCTGGAGAAGATCGCGACAGAGATCCGTTCGCTGCAGCGCACCGAGATTCTCGAGGTCGAAGAACCCTTCGCAGCGGGCCAGACCGGGTCTTCGGCGATGCCACACAAGCGCAACCCCGTCGTCTGCGAGCGGATCGTCGGACTGGCGCGGATGTTGCGGGCCAACGCGTTGGCGGCGCTGGAGAACCAGGCGCTGTGGGGGGAACGCGACATCAGCCACTCCTCCAACGAGCGGATCACGCTGCCCGGCAGCACCGCCCTGTTGCACTACATGCTGCGCAAGATGCGTTTCGTGCTGGCCCACCTCAACGTCTACCCGGATCGCATGCGTGCGAACCTGGAAGGCTCGGGGGGCTTGGTGTACTCGCACCGCGTCCTGCTGGCGCTCATCGAACACGGCATGTCCCGGGAGGACGCCTACCGCGCCGTGCAGTCGGCCGCCCTGGACGTCTGGCAGCAGCCCCACCGCCCGCCGGACGCGCTGTTGCGGCGGCTGCAAGACGACCCGCAAGTGCGCGGGGCGATCCACCAGACGGACCTGGCGGCCTGCTTGGATCCGGCCCCCTACCTGGCGCACGTCGATCGGATCTTGGAGCGCATCGGCATCCCGAAGAAGGAGGAAGCAACGCCATGAACAGCCAGCCCCGCACGGAGGCCGCCGACCGCCCGATGCCCCTGTTCGCCCGCGGCAAGGTCCGGGACATCTACGATCTAGGCGACCGCCTGCTGATCGCCGCGACCGACCGCCTCAGCGCGTTCGACGTCGTGCTGCCGACCCCCATCCCCGACCGCGGGAGGGTGCTCACGCAGCTGTCGGCGTTCTGGTTCGAGCGCACGCGGCCCATCGTCCCCAACCACATGCTCACCGCCGACCCCGGAGAGATCGCCCGCATCGTGGGGGATGGCGCTGTCGCCCTCGGGGCGATGGACGGGCGGGCCATGCTGGTGCGCAGGGCACGGCGGATCGACTTCGAGTGCGTGGTCCGGGGCTATTTGGCCGGATCGGGTTGGAAGGACTACCGGCGTTCGGGCGCGGTGTGCGGCGTGGCGCTGCCCCCCGGCCTGGTCGAGGGCGCCCGCCTGCCCGAGCCGATCTTCACCCCGGCCACGAAGAACGACCGGGGCCACGACGAGAACGTCCCCTTCGCGGCGATGGTCGCCTCGCTGGGCGCGGAGGTCGCATCGCGGCTTCGCGACCTGAGCCTCGCGCTGTACCGGTTCATCGCCACCTGGGCGTTCGCGCGCGGCCTGATCTGCGCCGATACGAAGTTCGAGTTCGGCTGGGTCGGCGACGAGATCGTCCTGATCGACGAAGCCGGCACTCCGGACTCCTCGCGGTACTGGGACCGCGCGGCCTACGAGGCCGACGGCTCAATGGCGTCGTTCGACAAGCAGTTCGTCCGCGACTACCTGGAGCGGATCGGATGGAACAAGGAGCCCCCAGCGCCCGCCCTGCCCGCGGAGGTGGTCACGGCGACACGTGACCGATACCTGGAGGCCTACCGGCGCATCACCGGACGGTCGCTGGGGGAAGGCGGGCGGCCGTGATCACGGTTCGGGTCACGATCTTCGTCAAGCCCGGCGTGCTGGACGCCCAGGGGCAGGCCGTGGCGTCCGGGTTGCGGACGCTGGGGTTCGAGGTCGGCGAGGTCCGGGTGGGGAGAGCGATCGACGTCACGCTGCCCACAGACGGATGGCAACGTTCGATTGAGCGGGCGTGCGAACGCTTCCTCGCCAACCCGCTGACCGAGGAGTACGAGATCGTGCCGGTTCGCGCCCCGATGCACGATGGGTCCGTGCCGCAGCGGGCGGAGACGAAGGGATGAACTTCGGACGACCGACGTTCGCGGTGATCACGTTCCCGGGTTCGAACTGCGACCGCGACTGCGAGTACGTGCTGCGCGACGTCGTAAAGATCCCGGTGCGCAGTGTCTGGCACGAGGAGACGGACCTGTCCGACTTCGACGCCGTCGTCCTCCCCGGGGGGTTCTCGTACGGCGACTACCTCCGGGCCGGTGCGATCGCGTCGGTGAGCCCGATCGTGTCCGCGGTCCGGGCGTTCGCCGCGGGCGGCGGCCTGGTGCTGGGGATCTGCAACGGCTTTCAGATTTTGCTGGAAGCGGGATTGTTGCCGGGTGCGATGCTGCCCAACCATACCGCGACCTTTCGGTGTGAGTGGGTGCATGTGCGCGTGGAGCGATCCGACACCCCGTTCACGCTAAATTATGGAGAGGGCCAGGTTGTCCGGATGCCGATCGCCCACGGCGAGGGCAACTACTTCGCCGACCCCCTAACGCTCACCGCGCTTGAGGCGCGGCGCGGCGTCGTCTTCCGCTACGTCGATGCAAACGGGCGCGCCTCGGAGGCCGCCAACCCGAATGGCGCGCTGCACAACATCGCCGGCGTCTGCAGCGCCGCAGGGAACGTGCTCGGTCTGATGCCGCACCCCGAGCGGTGCACGGAGGCCGTCTTAGGATCCGAAGACGGCCGCGCGGTCTTCGAGAGCATGGTGCGGTGGCTGACGGCCTCCGGGGATTGTGCTCCTCGGCCCGCGGTGGCTGCATCGGGGACGCGGCGGGAGAAGGCTCGATGAGCCGCGTGCTTGCCGGCCACCGGGCGCAGGAGGCGATCGCCGCCGCGGCGCTGTCGGATGCGGAGTACGAGGAGGTCGTCCGCAGGCTGGGCCGTCACCCCAACCGGCTGGAACTGTGGATGTTCGGAGCGATGTGGTCGGAGCACTGCGGCTACAAGCACTCGCGGCCCTACCTGCGTCTGTTCGGGATTGTCGCCGCACCGCAGGGGCCCGGGCCTCAGGGAGGGGGATCCCCGACCGGAGCGTGGGGTGGGCCTCGCGTCCTCCAGGGCCCAGGGGGAAACGCCGGCGTGGTCGAGATCGCGCCGGGGATCGCCGTGGCGCTGAAGATCGAGAGCCACAACCACCCCAGCGCCGTGGACCCGTTCCACGGTGCGGCGACCGGTGTGGGCGGCATCGTCCGAGACGTCCTCGCCATGGGGGCGCGACCGGTGGCGCTGCTGGATTCGCTGCGTTTCGGACCGCTCGACGACGTGCGCACCCGCAGGCTGCGCGACGGTGTGGTGGCCGGGATCGCGCACTACGGCAACGCGATCGGCGTTCCGACGGTGGGCGGGGAGACCCACTGCGACCCCGCCTACACGGAAAACCCGCTCGTCAACGTTGCGTGCGTGGGGGTGCTGCCCACGCACCGGCTGCAGCGATCGGCCGCGGCAGGACCCGGCAACGCCGTGGTGTACGTCGGCGCGCGCACCGGGCGAGACGGGATCGGGGGCGCGGCCTTCGCATCGGACGAACTCGGCGCGCAGGCAGCGCAAGACGACCGCGCGGCGGTGCAGATCGGCGATCCGTTCGCCGGCAAGCTGCTGATCGAGGCGACCCTCGAAGCGCTGGAGACCGGCGCCGTGGTCGCACTGCAGGACATGGGCGCCGCAGGCCTGACCTGCGCCGCCGCGGAGATGGCCGCGCGCGGCGCGGTGGGGATGACGATTTGGGTGGATCGCGTCCCGCGCCGTGAGGCCGGGATGACCCCCGAGGAGGTGATGCTCTCGGAGTCTCAGGAGCGCATGCTCCTGGTGGTCCAACGCAGCCGCTCGGAAGAGGTGGCCGCCATCTACCGGCGGTGGGGGCTCGTTGCCGAGACGATCGGCGAGGTGAGCGCCGAACCGGTGCTGCGCGTGTACGACCGCGACGAGCTCGTCGCCGAAATCCCTCCGACCGCGCTGGCCGACGCACCGACCTACGCGGTGCCGGAGCGCGAGCCCCAAGTGCGCCGGCGGCTGCGGGAGGCCGATCTGGACGCGCTGCCGCCTTCGGATCCAGGCGAGGCGCTGACGGCGCTGCTGCGCTCGCCGGGCATCGCCTCGAAGCGTACCGTGTACACGCAGTACGACCACATGGTCCAGATCAACACGGTGGTGGGTCCGGGGTCGGACGCCGCCGTGCTGCGCATCAAGGAAGCGCCGCCCCTGGGGGTTGGGATCAGCGTCGACGGGTGCGGCAGGGTAGCCCATCTGGACCCCTGGGCCGGTGGTGCGCGTGCGGTCTGCGAGGCCGCTCTCAACGTTGCATGCGCGGGCGCGCGACCGGTCGCCGTCACCGACGGTCTGAACTTCGGCAGCCCGCGCCGGCCGGAGGTAGCGTGGGAGATGCACGGCGTGGTGCGCGGGATCGCCGACGCCTGCGGTGCGCTCGGCCTGCCGGTGGTGAGCGGCAACGTCAGCCTGTACAACGAGTCCGGCGAAAAGCCGATCCACCCGACGCCGATCGTGGCCGTCTTGGGCGTGCTGGCAGACGTCGCGAAGGCCGTGCCGACGGGGTTTCAGGCTCCTGGCGACTGGATCGTCCTGGTCGGCTCGCACGCGGTCTGTCTGGGCGCGAGCGAGTACCTGCGCGTCGTGCACGGACGACTGGCCGGCGCCCCGCAGCGGCCGGATCTGGAACTGCACGCGCGGCTGGTGAACCTCCTCGTCGACTGCGCACAGGCCGGTCTGCTCCGTTCCGCGCACGACGTCAGCGACGGCGGGCTCGCCGTGGCGCTGGCCGAGGCGTGCATGCACGGTGGCGTGGGTGCGGTGTGTGCGCTGGCCGACGAGGGCCGCCGGGCGGACGACGTCCTGTTCTCGGAGGGCCCGTCGCGCGTGCTGGTGTCGGTGGCGCCCGACCGGTACAAGGCGTTCTGCGAGTGTTGCGCCGCCCACGGCGTGCCGATCCGTTCGATCGGGTGGACGGGCGGAGACCGTCTGCGCATCGAGGCGCCGGGTGCAGTCGTGGACCTGACGGTGGGTGACCTCCGAGCTGCCTGGGAGCCGTCGTCGTGACCTCCTTCTGCCGCGTGGCGAACATCGGGGGTGTCGACAAGCCCCGCGAGGAGTGCGGCGTCTTCGGCATCAGCGTGCCGGGACGGCAGGCCGCCCCCTACGTCCACCTCGGGCTGCTGGCGTTGCAGCACCGCGGGCAGGAAAGCGCCGGCATCGCCACTTGCGATGCCGGCGGGATGCACGTCCACAAGGGGATGGGGCTGGTGGCGCAGGTCTTCGACGAAGCCCGCCTCGGGGCGATGCCCGGGTCGTTCGGGGTGGGCCACGTCCGTTACTCCACGATGGGATCCGCCGTCCTCGCCAACGCGCAGCCGATCGTCGTGCCGTCACGGTGGGGCGCGATCGCCGTCGCACACAACGGCAACCTCACCAACGCGGCTGCCCTGCGCGCGGATCTTGAAGCGCGGGGCGTGCCCTTCTTTGCCACCAGCGACACCGAGGTGCTCGCGCAGTCCATCGCCACGGCGCCTGAGGAGACGTTGCGGGACGCGATCCGGTACGCGATGCGGCGGTTGGAGGGTGCCTACACGGTGGTGATGCTCGGCGGCGGTGTGCTGTTCGGATTTCGCGACGCGCGGGCGATCCGACCACTGGTCCTGGGGCGGATGGAGGGCGGCTGGGCGATCGCGTCGGAGACGTGCGCGTTCGACCACATCGGTGCCAGCTTCGTGCGCGAGATCGAGCCCGGCGAACTGGTGGCAGCGTCCGGGGAAGACCTCTGGGCGGAGGCCGTCCTGCCTGCGGACCGGGTCGCCCATTGCGTGTTCGAGTACATCTACTTCGCCCGGCCGGACACGGTGATCGCCGGGCGCAACGTGCACGAGACCCGGCTTCGGATGGGCCGGATCCTCGCACGCGAACATCCCGCCGAAGCCGACGTCGTGATCCCCGTGCCCGACTCTGGGACGTCGGCGGCGCTGGGCTACGCGGAGGGGGCTGGCCTGCCGTTTGAGCTGGGTCTGGTGAAGAACCGTTACGTCGGCCGGACGTTCATCGACCCCGACCCACGCCAGCGGGACCAGGGCGTGCGCGTCAAGCTGAACCCCGTTCGGGAGCGGGTGCGCGGGCGCCGGGTCGTCCTGGTGGACGACAGCATCGTGCGGGGGACGACCAGCGGGAAGATCGTGCGGACGCTGAGGGAAGCGGGCGCCCGTGAGGTGCACGTCCGGATCTCCTCGCCGCCCATCCGTTGGCCCTGCTTTTACGGGGTGGACACGAGCAGCCGCCGGCAGCTCATCGCCTCGCGGCTTTCGGTCGACGCGATCCGGGACGAGATCGGCGCCGACTCCCTAGGTTACCTGAGCCAGCGGGGCCTGGTGGCCGCGCTGGCCCTGCCCGACGACAGGCTGTGCATGGCGTGCCTGGACGGCCACTACCCCACCCGCGTTCCGCTGGAGGCGGAAGCCGGTCGAGCCGCGCTGGAGCAGCCAGCCGCCGCCGAACCGGGGTGATCGCAAGGGCCGGTGCCATCTCATGCAGGAACTGACCTACCGACAGACCGGTGTGGACCCGGAGGAGAAGTCGGAACTCCTCCGGCGGGTCCTCTCCCGAATCCGCGCCACCTTCACGCCTTACGTCGTCGGGGACATCGGCCACTTCGGCGGCTTCGTCCGGATGCCCAGCGCGCGCGATCCGGTGCTGGTGGCTTCCATCGACGGCGTGGGGACCAAGACGCGAGTGGCGACGCTTACAGGAGACCACGCCACGATCGGGCACGACGTCGTCAGCCACTGCCTGAACGATCTCGCCGTCGCGGGCGCCGCGCCGCTGCTTTTCCTCGACTACGTAGCGGCGTCGCACCTTCTCCCGGAGGTCTTCGAGGCCTTGATGGCCGGCATGACGGATGCTTGCCGTCGCTACGGCGCCGCGCTGGTCGGGGGCGAGACCGCCCAGATGCCCGGAGTGTACGAACCCGGGGCCTACGACGTCGTCGGGACGGCGGTGGGGGTCGTGGAGCGGGACCGGATCCTCGACGGGCGGGCGATCCGCCCCGACGACGTGCTCATCGGGCTGGCATCTGACGGGGCGCACACGAACGGGTACACTCTCGCCCGCGCGGCGTTGCTGCGCGAGGAGGGCGATGCGCGCACCTTCGAGCCGACGCTGGGCGCGACGCGGGGCGAAGCGCTGATGCGCCCGCACCGCTGCTACGCGCCGGCACTGCTGGCGGCCTTGGCGGAGTTCAGCGGCGCGCTGACCGGCGCCGCCCACATCACGGGAGGCGGCATCCCAGGCAACCTCTTCCGGATTCTGCCAAAGGGGTGTCGGGCGCACGTTTGTGCTTCGTGGGACGTGCCACCGCTGTTCGGGTTGATCGCACGAGCAGGCCCGGTCGGTAGGGACGAGATGTTCCGCACGTTCAACATGGGCGTCGGGCTCGTGGTGGTGGTGCGACCGGCGGACGCGGACACCGTCGCGGAATTCTTCGCCGCCCACGGCGAGCGGCCGTTTCCCATCGGCGAGGTGAGAAGAGGCGTCCGAGGCGTCGAGATCTTCCACCCGTACGACGCGGGGTGACGCGGTGGACCGTACCGCCCCCGAACCTTTCACGCAGGACCGCCGTCCCGAAGAGCCCGAAGGTCGCGTTCGCCTGGGCGTGCTGGTTTCCGGCAACGGGACCAACCTGCAGGCGATCCTGGACGCCTCGACCGACCCGGACTTTCCGGCGGAGGTGGTCGTCGTCGTCTCCGACCGTCCGGGTGCCTACGCGTTGACGAGGGCGCGCCGCGCAGGCGTCGGCGCGTACGTCGTCCCACGGGAGGCTTTCTCGGATCGGGCGTCGTTCGAGGAGCGAATCACCGAGATCCTGGAGCGGCACGCGGTCGAAGTCGTCTGCCTGGCGGGCTTCCTGCGCATCCTGTCGCCGGTGTTCGTCGAGCGGTTCTGCGGCCGCATCCTGAACATCCACCCTGCTTTGCTGCCAACTTTCGGGGGAAAGGGGATGTACGGCGAGCGTGTGCACCGCGCGGTGCTCGCATCCGGTGTCACCCACAGCGGCTGCACCGTTCACTTCGTCACCGCCGACGTCGATGCCGGTCCCGTAATCCTCCAGGCGACGGTTCCGGTGCTGCCGGACGACACCGCGGCCAGCCTCGCCCGGCGCGTGGCCGCCCAGGAGCACCGGATCTACCCGGAGGCGATTCGGATCGTCGCGCGGCGAGTGCGCGCGGCGACCACCTGAAATCGTCACGCAGCGGAGGGTTTTGCCTTGAGCAGACGCGCGCTGATCAGCGTCACCGACAAGACCGGTCTGGTGGAGTTCGCCCAAGGGTTGGTCGATGTGGAGTTCGAGATCGTATCCACGGGCGGGACCGCGGCTGCGCTCCGCCACGCCGGG
Organism: Armatimonadota bacterium; assembly: GCA_031432545.1. Lineage (NCBI taxonomy): Bacteria > Bacillati > Candidatus Sysuimicrobiota > Candidatus Sysuimicrobiia > Candidatus Sysuimicrobiales > Candidatus Sysuimicrobiaceae > Candidatus Caldifonticola > Candidatus Caldifonticola tengchongensis. Next base: position 38,254 of record JAVKGX010000013.1, on the reverse strand, counting down.
CTCCCCGTCAGGCAGGTCTGTGACGTCACGAACTTCCCTGAGATCCTCGAAGGCCGGGTCAAGACGCTCCATCCCGCCATCCACGCCGGCATCCTGGCCAGGCCGACCGACGGCCACCTGAGCCAGCTCGCCGCGCACGGCATCGAGACGATCGACCTGGTGGCGGTCAATCTGTACGACTTCGAGGGTGCGGCGCGCCGGGGCGTTCCGTGGGAGGAGATGGTCGAGCAAATCGACGTCGGCGGGCCCGCGATGATCCGGGCCGCGGCGAAGAACTGCGAGCGGGTCACCGTGGTCACCGACCCATCGCAGTACCCGACGGTGCTCGCCGAGATCCGAGCCCACGGCACGACGAGCCAGCAGACCCGCTACCGCCTCGCCGCGGAAGCGTTCTCGCGCACCGCGCTCTACGACACAGCCATCGCGCGGGCGTTGGCGGATCGGCTGGATCTGGGGCCGTTTCCGCCCGCGCTGGTCGTGGGCTGGACGAAGGTCGCGGATTTGTGGTATGGCGAAAACCCCCACCAGGCGGCGGCATTCTATCGCGATCCCCACGAACGCGGCGGGCTCGCGACCGCCGACCAGCTAAGCGGCAAGCCATTGTCTTACAACAACATCCTCGACGCCGACGCCGCGCTGGGCGCGGTGAGCGAGTTCGGCGAACCCGCCTGCGTCGTCGTCAAACACACCAACCCCTGCGGGTGCGCCGTCGCTGCCAGCCTCGTAGAGGCGTTCAAGGGAGCCCTGCGGGGCGACCCGGTGTCGGCGTTCGGCGGGGTGGTCGCCTGCAACCGTCCTGTCGACGCCGCCACCGCGCAGGCCATGCGAGAGGTGTTCTTGGAGGTCGTCGTGGCGCCGGCCTTCGAGGCCGAGGCGTTGGAGGTGCTTCGTGCGAAGAAGAACCTGAGGCTGCTCGCCGTCGGCGAGCTGTCTTCGTCTGCGGGCCTGCAGATCCGCAGCGTCGGAGGGGGCGTCCTCGTCCAGGAACCCGACGCCCGGCTGCTAGACCCGGCCGCGCTGCGGGTCGTGACGTCACGCCACCCGACGTCCTCGGAGTGGGAGGATCTGCACTTTGCCTGGGCAGTGTGCAAGCACACCAAGTCCAACGCGATCGTGCTCGCACGGGGGCGCGAGGTGGTCGGCGTGGGTGCGGGGCAGATGAGCCGCGTCGACAGTGTCCGCTTGGCGACGGCAAAGGCGGGTGAACGGGCGCGCGGCGCCGTGCTCGCCTCGGATGGCTTCTTTCCGTTCCCCGACGGGGTGGAGGAGGCGGTGCGCTCCGGGGTGGTGGGGATCGTGCAGCCCGGCGGATCGGTGCGCGACGCGGAGGTGATCGCCGCCGCCGAGCGGGCAGGGTGCGCGATGGTCCTCACGGGGGTGCGCCACTTCCGACACTAAAGGCCGTCGTTGCCTTCCCGGCCAAGTCGGTGTACATCTGGTTGGGTGGACGCCGCCCGGCCAACGCCATTGTACTGAGGTGTTCGATGGGACATGTCCTGCCGTTCACCGGCCAGCTGACCTACGAGCTGGAGATCGCCGGCACAGTGCGGAGCCTGCCGCTCATCCAGGTGTCCCCCGACACCTGGATCGCTTACTACTTCAGCCTGGGCGACACCGAGGTCATCGACCGGGCAGCGCGGGCCCTTGCACAGCGACTCGACGGGTGCGAGATGTTTGTGACCACCGAGACGAAGGGGATTCCCCTGACGCATGCCATCGCCACGTACCTGGGCCTGCGACCGTACGTGGTGTGTCGGAAGGAGATCCGGCCGTTCATGCTCTCGCCGCTGGTGGTCCGCTACAAGCCCATCACCGCGAAGACCGAACAGGAGCTGTACATGGACGGTCGCGACGCGATGAAAGTGCGAGGCCGGCGGGTGGGCATCGTCGACGACGTCGTCAGCACCGGCGAGACGCTGCAGGCCATGGAGGAGCTGGTCCGGATGGCCGGGGGCGAGGTGACCACGCGGGCCGCCCTGCTGCTGGAAGGAGACGACCGCCCGGACGTGCACCACATGGGGATCCTACCGATCTTCAAGGCTGTGCTTCCCGATGTCTGAGGCACGCGATCGGCCGGCCATCCAGGATCGCTATCCGGACGAGTTCAGCCACTGCTACGGCTGTGGCCGCCTGAACGAGCACGGCCTCGGGCTCAAGAGCTACGCAGAGGGCGAGGAGGTCGTGGCCACATTCGTGCCGGGCGCGCACCACGTGGCCGTGCCGGGGTTCGTCTACGGTGGCCTCATTGCTTCCCTGATCGATTGCCACGCGATGGCCACCGCCGCCCACGCCTACGAACGCGCCGCCGGCGGACGCGCGCCGCGGTTCGTCACCGCTTCGCTGCGCGTCGACTACCTGCGGCCGACGCCTCTGGGCGTACCGCTGCGGATTCGCGGCCGCGCCAAGGACGTTGCCCAGCGCAAGGTCACCGTGGAGGTGACGGTGTCGGCGGACAGCACGCCGACCGCGCGTGGCGAAGTCGTCGCCGTCCTCCTCCCCGACACGATGCGGTCGCCGGTGGGATGAGCCGGCCGATCCGTGTGCGCGTCGGCTTGGCGTCACCGGTGGTGGGCGATCTCGATGGGCTTGAGCACTGGTACGAGTGGGTGGCCCGCGCCGTGCGCGGGGCGGCGGAGCGCGCAGACCTGGTCGTCCTGCCCGCGCACGTCGGTACTGCGGCGCTGGCCGCGGCCACGGGCGTCCGCACCTGGCAGGCCGTCCGCGCAGCGGCCCGGGCTCAACCTGACCTCCCGGGGAAGCTGCGTCTTGCGCTGTGCGGCCTCGCACGGCGCTGCCGCTGCCACCTGCTGGCCGGGACGGTGCTCGTCTCGTCGCCCGTCGGACTTCGGCACGAGGCGTGGCTCATCGGGCCGCGGGGCGAGGTGGTGGGCGAGCAGGCCCAGACCCACCTGACGCACCAGGAACGCGCGCTCGGCCTGGTCGGAGACGACGACCTGCGGGTCTTTCCGACACCGCTGGGCAACCTGGGGGTCCTCGTCCACACCGACCTGTGGGTCCCCGAAGCCTTCCGCATCCTCGCACTGCGCGGCGCGGCGGTGGTGCTCGCGCCGGTGGCCGTACCCGCGCCCTATCCCCCGGCGCACCAGGTTCGGGGTCTGTGGCAGCAGGTGCAGCAGAACCAGACGTTCGGCGTCGAGTGCGGGTTGCACGGCACCCTGCTGGGGGTGACGTACGTCTCCCGGCCGGCGGTGTGCGCGCCTTGCGAGGGCACACCCGACGAGAGCGGCTGGTGGGCCCGGGCCGATCCGGGCGTCGAGCTCGTGACGGCGGAGCTGGACTGTCAGCGGCTGTCTGAGGCGATCGCGCGGTTCGACATCTTCGCCCAGTTCAACCTGCCGCTGTACGAACGCTACCTGCCGGCCGTGTATTTCGGCCCGGCGGCGTCGCGCACGCCGCATGCACCGGCGCCGCCGCCGTCCGTTGTTGAGCCGCGTCCGGGCCCTGCGCACCGCCCGAGGGGTCCGTGGATCGGACGGTTGCGCCGCGAACTCTTGCGCGCCATGCTATGGCGGTCGTCGCGACCCGAACGCATCCGCTCCCTCGTACGGCGTCAACGGCTGCCGAGGGTGCGCGAGCACGACGGGGGCACGGTGCGCGTTGCGGCCATCCAGATGGAACTCGCCCTGTGCGGTCCCGAGGCGTTCGTCGTCCACATTGCACACCTCGTGCGGCGCGCTGCAGAACAGGAGGCCCAGTTGATCGTCTTCCCGGAGGATGCCGGCTCCGCGTTGCTCGGGATGCTCCCGGGGATGGCAGAGGCGGCCACATCGCAAACCCTGGACGAGACCGTACGCGAGATGGCCGGTGCGGACGCCCGGGCCGCGGACGTGCTGACTCTGGTCGGCCCGTACGTGGAGCGGGTCGTAACTGCCGCGTTCTCCGAGGTCGCACGTCTGACGCGCGCGCACGTCGTGGCCGGGAGCGCGCTTGTGCCGCGCGAAGGCCGAGTGTTCAACACCGCGTTCTTGTTCGGCCCCGACGGACGGGAGATCGGCCGGCACCGCAAGTGCCACCTGCTCGCGATGGAACAGGATTGGGGCCTGGCCAGGGGCGCCGAACTGGTCGTTCACACGACACGGATCGGCAACATGGCGTTGCCCATCTGCATGGATGCCACCTACTTCGAGACCTACCGGATCCTGGCGCTGCAGGGCGCGGAGATCGTGTGCGTGCCCACCGCCGACCCCCAGCCGTACAATCCCTGGAAGGCGCGGCGCGGCCCCTGGCCCCGAACTCAGGAGAGCTGGGTCTACACCGTCCACGCCTGCCTGGTCGGCCGGGTCTTCGGGATGCCGTTGACCGGACGGTCGGCGCTGTTCGCCCCGTTGGAGTGCACGCCCGACGGATCCGGTGTGGTCGCGGAGGCCGTGACCCACGACCGGGAGGAGGTCGTGGTCGGTGCCCTCGACCTCGACGCGCTCCGACGCCTGCGCCGCCGCGCGCCGCCTGCCGAACTGCTGCGCCCGGACCTGTACGCCCGGGTCTTTCCGGGGCTGTACCGGGAGTGGGCACGGCGCAATCCCCACAGGTATGCGGCCGCGGATCGGTGACCCACACGGGTCAAGACAGGAGGACCGCCACCAGCCCGCCGCACGACGTGGCCGCTAGGTTCACCGCGTCGTTGTCCACCCACCGGATTCCGGCGCACGCGACGCGCTGCTGCCCGCACCCGCACCGCCGAGCCTCTCCCTGCGCGGCGCAGCTCGGACAGCGAAAGGTCGCCTGAGCCGTCGCGCCCAGCGCGCTGTCTGCGAGCATCCCGGACACTCCCGCCAGGGCGACCGCACCGAGCGGGGCCATCTCGAACGCGGCCGCCAGGAAACCGACCGCCACCGCACCGGCGACGCCCGCGGCCGTTCCCACAGCGCTCACCGCCCCGGAGTCGCCCACAGACGCGCTCCCGCCGAAGAGGCGGCGTGGCGGCCCGCCGTACCGCACGCCGACCTCCGTCGCCCACGTGTCGGCGCACGCCGCCCCCAGCGCACCGCAGAACGCCCCTGCCGCCCAGGGGACGCCAGCTAGGTGGAGCACCGCAGCGACGGCGGCCACTCCACCGTTGGCCACCACCTGCCGGGCGTTGCGGCCGCCTGCATCCCGGCTCCGACCTCCGGGCAGAGCGGTCAGCGCAGAAGCCGACAGGAAGAAGAACAAGAGCACCGCCGCCCACGACACCCGACCGGAGGCTGCGACGAGGGTCCCCACCGCCGCGGCCGCTGCCGCCCCGCTTGCGGACAGCGCACCGGCGCGCCGCGCGGCGAGGGAGAAGGCGGCGGCGAGAACGAACGCGGCGACCCAGGCGGTGCCCACACCCACCTCCGGAGCCCAGCGCCGTCGCGCAGATGACCCCGCAGGCGCTTGACAGGCCCCGGTCCCATGGTAGGATAGCGTTTGGCTGCGTGGACGGCCGCGCTTGCGGTGCAGCGCGCAGAGCAGTTTGAAAACCCCATCACGCCGACAACCGACGCAGCGCAAATGCCCATCTGGTGCGGGCTTCGGCCCAAAGCCGCGGTGTGGCCTTCGGTTGACGGAAAGCGGGGTCGGTGGTAAGATAAGTTTTTGCCGGCGGGACGTAGCCGGCGATCCGGCGGACCTTGAAAACCGAATAGTGGCAGGAACGAGCGGTAAGGTTCGAGCCACATCTACGGTGTGCCAACGGAGAGTTTGATCCTGGCTCAGGACGAACGCTGGCGGCGTGCCTCAAACATGCAAGTCGAGCGAGGGTTGTTCGGGAGCTTGCTCCCGGGTCCAACTCTAGCGGCGAACGGGTGAGTAACACGTGGGCAACCTGCCCCGAAGACGGGGATAACCTCGGGAAACCGGGGCTAATACCCGATACCCTCGCCAGGGGGCATCCCCTGGCGAAGGAAAGGGTTCCGCAAGGTTCCGCTTCGGGATGGGCCCGCGGCCTATCAGCTTGTTGGCGGGGTAACGGCCCACCAAGGCTGCGACGGGTAGCTGGCCTGAGAGGGTGGTCAGCCACACTGGGACTGAGACACGGCCCAGACTCCTACGGGAGGCAGCAGTTGGGAATCTTGGTCAATGGGCGAAAGCCTGAACCAGCGACGCCGCGTGGGGGATGAAGGCCTTCGGGTTGTAAACCCCTGTCAGGAGGGACGAAGCCCGCCCTGGCGGGTGGGTGACGGTACCTCCAGAGGAAGCCCCGGCTAACTACGTGCCAGCAGCCGCGGTAAGACGTAGGGGGCGAGCGTTGTCCGGATTTACTGGGCGTAAAGCGCGTGTAGGTGGCTCGTTAAGTGGCGTGTGAAAGCCCACGGCTCAACCGTGGGAGGTCGCGCCAAACTGGCGGGCTTGAGGGCAGCAGAGGGTGGTGGAATTCCCGGTGTAGCGGTGAAATGCGTAGATATCGGGAGGAACGCCAGTGGTGAAGACGGCCACCTGGGCTGTCCCTGACGCTGAGACGCGAAAGCTAGGGGAGCGAACGGGATTAGATACCCCGGTAGTCCTAGCCGTAAACGATGCTCACTAGGTGTTGGGGGGTCACTCCCTCGGTGCCGAAGCTAACGCATTAAGTGAGCCGCCTGGGGACTACGGCCGCAAGGCTAAAACTCAAAGGAATTGACGGGGACCCGCACAAGCGGTGGAGCATGTTGTTTAATTCGATGCAAAGCGAAGAACCTTACCAGGGCTTGACATGCCGGAAGTACCGACCCGAAAGGGAAGGGACCCGTAAAATCGGGGGCCGGCACAGGTGGTGCATGGCTGTCGTCAGCTCGTGCCGTGAGGTGTTGGGTTAAGTCCCGCAACGAGCGCAACCCCCGTCTCTAGTTGCCACCAGTTCGGCTGGGCACTCTAGAGAGACTGCCGGCGACGAGCCGGAGGAAGGTGGGGATGACGTCAAGTCATCATGCCCCTTATGCCCTGGGCGACAAACATGCTACAATGGCCGGGACAATGGGCTGCGAGCCCGCGAGGGTGAGCCAATCCCAAAAACCCGGTCCCAGTTCGGATTGCAGGCTGCAACCCGCCTGCATGAAGCTGGAATCGCTAGTAACCGCCGGTCAGCCACACGGCGGTGAATACGTTCCCGGGTCTTGTACACACCGCCCGTCACGTCATGGAAGCCGGCTCCACCCGAAGCCGGTGGCCCAACCGCAAGGAGGGAGCCGTCGAAGGTGGGGTCGGTGACTGGGACGAAGTCGTAACAAGGTAGCCGTACGGGAACGTGCGGCTGGATCACCTCCTTTCTAGGGAGAACCGACCAACCGCACCGGCCTCCTTGTGGGGTCGGACGTTCCTGCCACTATTCAGTTTCCAAGGCCGTCGTGGAGGAGGCGGAGGCACTGCCGCCTCCTCTGCGGCTGCTGGGGGAACGTGAACCTTGACAACCGCATAGCGAGAGCCAAGCCACACAAGCTCTTTCCAGCTGCTCCTGAGGGGAAACCCATCAAGCTACAAAGGGCGCACGGTGGATGCCTTGGCGTCAGGAGCCGATGAAGGACGCTGCCGGCGGCGAAAGGTCCGGGGAGCTGCCTAGCAAGCTTCGATCCGGACGTGTCCGAATGGGGAAACCCGGCGGGGGTCATGCCCCGTCACCCGCCCCTGAATCCATAGGGGGCGAGGAGGTAAGTCGGGGAACTGAAACATCTCAGTACCCGGAGGAAAAGAAATCACCGAGATTCCCTGAGTAGTGGCGAGCGAAAGGGGAACAGCCCAAACCGCGCCGGTGCCATAGCCTGCAGGCGTTGCCGGCGCGGGGTTGTAGGGTGCGATCGGACCGGGCTGCGGACCGGTCGGGGAGTTACCAATCCTCTCTCTAGACGAATCGCCCTGGAACGGCGAGCCGAAGAGGGTGACAGCCCCGTAGTCGAAAGGGGGAGGACTCCCTGGGTCGCATCCCTGAGTACCACGGGACACGAGGAACCCCGTGGGAAGCCGGGGAGACCACTCTCCAAGGCTAAATACTCCTGGCGACCGATAGCGAACGAGTACCGTGAGGGAAAGGTGAAAAGAACCCCGGGAGGGGAGTGAAACAGAACCTGAAACCGTGTGCCCACAAGCAGTCGGAGGGCTATGCCGCCTCCGGGCGGAAGAGCCTGACGGCGTGCCTATTGAAGAATGAGCCTGTGAGTTGTCGCGTGTGGCGAGCTTAAGGTGAAGAGCCGGAGGCGTAGGGAAACCGAGTCCGAACAGGGCGACCGAGTCGCACGCGGCAGACCCGAAACCGGGTGAGCTACCCATGGCCAGGGTGAAACGCGGCTAAACCCGCGTGGAGGCCCGAACCCACCGTTGTTGAAAAAACGGGGGATGAGCTGTGGGTAGGGGTGATATGCCAATCGAACCCGGAGATAGCTGGTTCTCCCCGAAATGCATTGAGGTGCAGCCCCGGTATCGAGCGTCGCGGTGGTAGAGCACTGAATGGGCTAGGGCGGCAGAAGCCGTACCGAACCCAATCAAACTCCGAATGCCGTGCCGTGCTTGCCGGGAGTGAGACGGCGGGGGATAAGCTTCGTCGTCGAGAGGGGAACAACCCAGACCGTCGGCTAAGGTCCCGAAGTCCCAGCTAAGTGGAGAAGGAAGTGGCATTGCTCAGACAGCCAGGAGGTTGGCTTAGAAGCAGCCATCCTTGAAAGAGTGCGTAACAGCTCACTGGTCGAGTGGTGCTGCGCCGAAGATATAACGGGGCTCAAGCTGGGCACCGAAGCCACGGGTCTCGCAGGAGTGTCGTCTCCTGCGGGGCGGTAGGGGAGCGTTCTGCAGTAGGGTGAAGGCGGACCGCGAGGACCGCTGGACGAGGCAGAAGTGAGAATGCAGGCATGAGTAGCGAAAAGGCGGGTGAGAATCCCGCCCCCCGTAAGCCTGAGGTTTCTTACGGAAGGTTCGTCCTCGTAAGGTTAGGCGGGAGCTAAGGTGAGGCCGAAAGGCGTAGCCGATGCACAGCCGGTCGACATTCCGGCCCCGCTTGGGGCTCGCTACGAGCCGCGGAGGGACGCAGAAGGGTAGCTCTACCGGCGATCGGTCGTGCCGGGCCAACCGCGTAGGCCGAGGCCCCAGGCAAACCCGGGACCTCAGCAAGGCCGAGACGGGAGTGCGAGCGAACTTGAAACGTTCGCGAAGTGAGTGATCCCACGCTGCCGAGAAAAGCTTCGCGGCCAGACCCCCAAGCGCCCGTACCGCAAACCGACACAGGTAGGCAGGCACTCAAGGTGCCAAGGGGCGCGAGAGAACTCTCCTCAAGGAACTCTGCAAAATGACCCCGTAACTTCGGGATAAGGGGTGCCCCGGTAGGGTGACCGCGCACAGCGGGAGCCCGAGGGGGTCGCAGACAATAGGCCCAAGCGACTGTTTAACAAAAACACAGGTCTCTGCTAAGCCGTAAGGCGATGTATAGGGGCTGACGCCTGCCCAGTGCCGGAAGGTAAAGGGGAGGGGTCAGTGCGGCCTCCGGGCCGTGCGAAGCCCTGAACCGAAGCCCCGGTGAACGGCGGCGGTAACTATAACCGTCCTAAGGTAGCGAAATTCCTTGTCGGGTAAGTTCCGACCTGCACGAATGGCGTAACGACTTGGGCGCTGTCTCGAGGAGAGACTCGGCGAAGGTGTACCACCCGTGAAGATACGGGTTTCCCGCAGCTGGACGGAAAGACCCCGTGGAGCTTTACTGCAGCCTGATATTGGATGTGGTTTTAGCGTGTATAGGATAGGTGGGAGGCTGAGAAGCCGGGGCGCCAGCCTCGGTGGAGCCGTCCTTGGAATACCACCCTCGTTGGAACTACGTCCTAACCGGGGCCCTGGATCGGGTTTCGAGACAGTGTCAGGTGGGCAGTTTGACTGGGGCGGTCGCCTCCCAAACGGTAACGGAGGCGCCCAAAGGTCCCCTCAGCACGGTTGGAAACCGTGCGGCGAGCGCAAGAGTATAAGGGGGCTTGACTGCGAGACCTACAAGTCGAGCAGGGACGAAAGTCGGGTCTAGTGATCCTACGGCGGCAAGTGGAAGCGCCGTGGCTTAACGGATAAAAGCTACCCCGGGGATAACAGGCTAATAGGGCCCAAGAGTCCACATCGACGGCCCTGTTTGGCACCTCGATGTCGGCTCATCTCATCCTGGGGGGGTAGTACCTCCCAAGGGTTGGGCTGTTCGCCCATTAAAGAGGTACGTGAGCTGGGTTCAGAACGTCGTGAGACAGTTCGGTCCCTATCCACTGCGGGCGTAGGTGACTTGAGGGGGGCTGCTCCTAGTACGAGAGGACCGGAGTGGACGCACCTCTGATGTACCGGTTGTCCCGCCAGGGGCACGCGCCGGGTAGTCATGTGCGGTTGTGATAAGCGCTGAAAGCATCTAAGCGCGAAGCACGCCCCAAGATGAGGTCACCCACCGGGCAAACCGGGTAAGACCCCAGGTAGACCACCTGGTCGATAGGCCGGGAGTGGAAGCGCGGCAACGCGTGGAGCCTACCGGTACTAATCGGTCGAGGGCTTGATGCTTCCTCTCGGGGGCAGCTGGAAGGAGCTTTTGAGGCTCTCGCATGCGGTGCGCGGCCGTGCCGCGCGATACGGTTTCGACGCTGAGGGCGGGTGCAGGTTCTAACAAGGCAACGTCCGCTGAGACTCCTCGCTCTCGGCGCCGAACAAGCACGGTGGTCGGGACGTTTCCCGGTGGCAATGCCGGAGGGGCCACACCCGTTCCCATCCCGAACACGGAAGTTAAGCCCTCCAGGGCCGATGGTACTGCGCTGGCAACGGCGTGGGAGAGTAGGTCGCCGCCGGGAGTGAACGTACAGGCGGGAGAGGCGATGCCCTCTCCCGCCTGTTGCTTTCCCACGAGTGCCTCCACAACCGCCGGCTGGTCCACCCCCTCCGGTGACCTCCAGCTTCAAGGAGTCCAGCGGCGTTTCGCGGAATCATGGGAGCAAAAGCCGTGTCGGGAGGTCTACGCATGGGCGGTCCGCTGCTGCGCGTGGAGCATCTGACGAAGATCTACCCAAGCGGAGTGCGCGCCCTGGATGACGTGTCGTTCGAGGTCGAGCGCGGCGAGTTCCTCGTGATCATCGGCCTTTCCGGATCCGGCAAGTCGACGCTGCTGCGCTGCATCAACCGCCTGATCGAACCGACATCCGGCAAGATCTACCTGGACGGCGTGGACGTCACCGCCCTGGACCGGGAGGGTGTGCGCCGGTTGCGCCGGGAAATCGGAATGATCTTCCAGCAGTTCAACCTGGTCAAGCGGCTGTCGGTCCTGCACAACGTGCTGACGGGCCGCCTGGGCTACGTCCCCCCGACCTGGGCTCTGTACAATTACTGGCCGCGCGACCTCGTCGAGAAGGCGATGGCGAATCTCGAGCGCGTGGGGATCCGCGACAAGGCGTACGTGCGCGCCGACCAGCTGTCTGGCGGACAGCAGCAGCGCGTGGGGATCGCGCGCGCGCTGATGCAGGAGCCGAAGATCATCCTGGCCGACGAGCCGGTCGCCAGCCTGGACCCTGCCACGAGTCACTCGGTGCTGCGATACGTCGAGGAGCTCAACCGCAAGGAAGGGATCACGGTGCTGTGCAGTCTGCACTTCCTCAGCCTCGCACGCCGCTACGGCACCCGCGTCATCGCGCTCAAGGAAGGCCGTATCGTGTTCCGAGGATCTCCCGGAGAGATCGACGAGCGCCGCTTCCGCGAGATCTACGGCGAAGACGCAGTCGAGGTGGAGATCGCATGAACTCCCTCTGCGGAGTGCGCCCATGAGCCTTGAGAAAGCGCAGATCGAAGCCGAAGCCCGGTTGGCCAAGCCGCCGCAATCCGTACCGACGCGGCCGGTGTGGTGGCGATCGTGGCGGACGGTCCTCCTGCTGGCGGTGACCGCTGCCGCGTTCGTGTACGGCTGGCGGGTCACCCGCATCGACCTCGGCGAGCTGTTCACGAAGGCCGGCCTGATCCGGCCCATCGTCCGAGACCTGTTGAACCCCGAGGTCCTAGAGCGCGTGCCGCGGCGGCAGGAGGTGGCGGTCTCGATATCCCTGGAGGGGCCGCCGCCCGACGAACCGGTCCGGCCCGGTCCGCGTCTGGAGGTCTCCCAACGGGAGGTCCAGATCGGTCAGCGGGTGACGCTGCGCGGGGAGGGATTTGCCCCCGACCGTCCGGGCGAGGTGATCTGGCGCGATCAGACCGGGGCACCGGCGCGGATTGGGGAGTTCCGAACGGACGGGGCGGGTCGATTCGAGCACGCGATCGAGATCCCCGACACGCTGGGGACGCGCGGGTCGATCGTCGCGGTCGTGATCCTGCCTGAGATGACCTGGCAGCCCAGTGAGACGCTGCGCTTGGTCACCGAGCGGATGATCGAGACGGTGTTTTTGGCCCTGATGGGGACGGCGATGGGCGTCGCCTTCGCGGTGCCGCTGAGCTTTCTCGGTGCGAAGAACCTGGCCCACGGCGTGGTGGGCGGGGGCGTCTACTTCGTCACTCGGACGATCATGAACATCCTGCGGTCGATCGAGCCGTTGATCCTGGCGACGGTATTCGCCGTGTGGGTCGGCATCGGACCGTTCGCGGGGGTGCTCGCGCTGGGTGTGCACTCGATCGCATCTTTGGGCAAGCTGTATTCCGAGCAGATCGAGGCGATCGACCCCGGACCGATCGAAGCGGTCGAGGCCACGGGGGCAACCCGGTTGCAGGTGATCCGCTACGCGGTCATCCCCCAGATCGTGCCGCAGTTCGTGGCGTTCACCATCTACCGCTGGGACATCAACGTCCGCATGTCCACGGTCATCGGATTCGTAGGCGGCGGGGGGATCGGATTCCTGCTGGCGCAGTTCATCAACCTCCTGCAGTGGACGCGCGCCGCCACAGCCGTCTGGGCGATCACGATCGTCGTGGCGGCCATGGACTACCTCAGCGCGAAGGTGCGCGAACGGGTCATCTGATCGTGCGCGCCGACCTGGGGCCAGATTTCCACGCGGTCGACGCCGCGGGCGTCGCGTGCATTCGAAGCCGTTTGGTCGAGGGCCTCGGGGAGGTCCGGCACGCTTTCACGACGCGCAGGGGTGACGGCGACGATCCCCTAGCGGATCCGGCCCGGCGCCGGCGGGTGCTGCGGGGGCTGGGGTTCGCTCCCGAGCGCGTCGTCCAGATCATGCAGGTCCACGGTGCGGCCGTCGTCGAGGCCCGCGCGGCGGACGCCGGGTCGAAGCTCGGGCCGGCCGACGCGGTCGTCACGGCAGAAGCGGACGTCCCGCTGAGCGTACACACCGCGGACTGCGTGCCCCTGCTGCTTGTGGATCCCAATGCCGGTGTCGTCGGCGCCGTACACGCGGGGTGGCGCGGATTGGGCGCGGGCGTGGTGGGTGCTGCGGTGGGTGCGATGGAACGTCGGGGCGCGCGGGCGTCCCGGGTGGTCTGTGCGATCGGACCGTCGATCGGACCGTGCTGCTATGAGGTCGACGCGCCAGTACGGCGGGCGCTGGGGGCCTGGGCGCACGCGCTTTGGCCGGGCCGTGCGGGTCACTGGATGGCGGATCTGCGCGCCGTCGCCGTCGCGCAACTCCGCCAGGCGGGTGTGCCTGCCGAGCGTATCGCGGTGTGCCCCGCCTGCACCGCCTGTCACCCGGAGTGGTTCTTTTCCTACAGGCGAGACGGCCGTACCGGGCGGATGGAGGCGCTGATCGCCCTGCGGCGAGCGAACGGGAATGGCGCGTCCTGAGGGGGAACTCACGACCCTGGACCGCCAGCGACTGAGCGCGGACCGGATTCGCGCCAGGGTATCGTCCGTGTGTGGCCGCATCGCGGCCGCGTGCCATCGCGCCGGCCGCGAACCGTCCGAGGTCCGCCTGGTGGGCGTGACCAAGGGCTTTGGCCCGGAGGTGGCGGCCGCGGCGGTGGCAGCGGGCGTGCGCGACCTGGGCGAGAACCGCGTGCAGGAAGCCCGCGACAAGATCCCGGCGGTGGATGCGCTGCTGGGGCGCGCTGAGGTGCCAGGACAGCGATCGCCCAACCCGGACGTCCGTCCGGTCTGGCACCTGGTCGGTCACCTCCAGCGCAACAAGGCGCATCACGCGGTGACGCTGTTCGACTGGATCCACTCGGTGGACTCGCTGCCGCTGGGCCACGAGATCGCGCGGCGGGCTGTCGCGGCCGGCCGGCAGGTGAACGTCCTGCTGCAGGTGAACGTCGCCGCAGAACCGCAAAAGCACGGCGCCCGGCCGGAGGAGGCGTCGGCGCTGGCCGACGCCCTGACCGGACTTGCGGGCCTGCGGTTGCGTGGCCTCATGACCATCGCCCCAATGGCGGCCGACCCGGAGCAAGTGCGCTGGGTGTTTCAGGAGCTGAGAGAGCTGCGTGATAGAATACGGGCGGAGCGGGGCATCCCGCTCGACGAACTGTCGATGGGGATGACGGACGACTTCGAGGTCGCGGTGGAAGAGGGCGCGACGATGGTGCGGATCGGCCGCGCTCTGTTCGGCGACGTTCATCCGAGCCCTCTCCCGGAAGGAGGGAACGGGCGTCCGTAACCTTGGGGCAGCCGTCCTTGGACTCACGGGCGAATCGGACACCCGCGCTGGGCGCGGGGACCCGCCACGCAGGATGGAACGCAGCACCAGCTCCGGCGGTGGCAGCCGGGGCGGCACGCAGTACCGAACGCACCGGGGGTGATACCGTGGGAGCCATTCAGCGCCTGATGGGCTTGCTGGGTTTCGACGAGGAAGAGGAGCCCTACGAGGAGTTGAGTCAGGACGACGAGCCGCGAAGGCGGGCGCCGATCCTGCGCCTGCACAGCCCCAGGCAGCAGGACATCGTCGTCGTGCAGCCGCGGACCTTCGACGACGCGCGCAGCGCCGCGGAGTACCTAAAGGGACGGCGTCCGATCGTCGTTAACCTGCGCGAGGCGGATCGGGACGTCGCGCAGCGGATCGTCGACTTCCTGTGCGGTGTCGACTACGCGGTGGACGGTCACCTGCAGCGGATCGCCGAGGAGATCTTCCTGTTCACGCCCAGCAACATCGTCATCACCTCGGAATCGGCCCGACCGGCGCGCCGGGACGAGACGGTCTTTCCGATCTCGTGACCGTCCCCCAGGAGGGCAGCCCGGCGTGCGTCGGGCCGGCGTGAGATCTGCGGGCGTCGAGATGACGGTGCGCAGCATCGCCTGGCAGGACGACGCGGTCCAACTCCTGGACCAGACGGTCCTGCCGCACGAGGTACGCGTCCTGAGGCTGGGCGACTGGCGCCAGGTCGTGGACGCGATCGCGGCGATGCGGATCCGGGGTGCACCCGCGATCGGTGCGGCGGGCGCCTACGCCGTGGCGCTGGCCGCGCGGGAAGCCCTGTCGCAACCAGACTCCTTTGTCCAGAGCCTGCGCGAGGCCGCCTCGCGCATTCGCGCCGCCCGGCCGACCGCGGTCAACCTGGCCTGGGCCGTGGATCGCGTGATGGCCCTCGTCGACGAAGGGACCAACCCCGCGGTCGTGGCCGACCGGCTCCTGCAGGAAGCGCACCGAATCGCCGAAGAGGACGCCGAGGCGAATCGGCGGCTGGCAGCGATCGGGGCTGAGCGCATCCGCAGGGGTGAGCGCATCCTCACGATCTGCAACACCGGGACTCTGGCGACGGTCGACGTCGGGACCGCTATCGGTATCCTCCGGTCGGCGCACGAAGCGGGCAAGGGCATCCACGTCTTCGCATGCGAGACGCGGCCGTTCCTGCAGGGTAGCCGGCTGACGGCCTGGGAGTTGCTGGCGCACGGCATCCCGTTCCACCTCATCACGGACGGTGCGGCGGGGTGGTTGATGGCGCGAGGGTTCGTGGACCGAGTGATCACCGGTGCCGACCGGGTCGCCGCCAACGGGGACGTGGCCAACAAGATCGGCACGTACACCCTGGCGGTGCTCGCACGGCACCACGGGATCCCCTTCTGGGTCGCGGCGCCGCTGTCCACCGTGGACCCGCATACCCGCAGCGGCGAGGCGATCCCGATCGAGGAGCGGGACCCCAAGGAGGTGACCCACTTCCACGGCACACCTGTGGCCCCCGAAGGGACACCCGCCCTCAACTACGCGTTCGACGTCACGCCGGCCGAGCTGATCTCCGCGATCGTCACCGAGGCCGGGATCGCCGAACCGCCCTACGACCGTTCCCTGCGCGGGCTGCTGGAGGGCGGGGGCCGTCTGCGGCGCGCTCGGAGTGAGGGGTCGGCGTGAAGAGCGCCCACAACCCCCGCGTCCTCGTCTGGATGGTGGCGTTCGCGCTTGCGTGGGTCGTCCTGGTCGCCTACAGCGTGCGCAGCCACGACATCCGATGGCTCCAGATCACCTTCCTCGTCTACTCGGTGTACGGGATCGGCATGCAGGTGCTGGGCGTGTTGGCGCGCGGCCGCACCCGCAGCGTACCGGTGCCGGTCCGGCTCCCGTTCGTCAGCGTGCTGATCCCCGCGCGTAACGAGGCGCGGGTGATCGCAGACAGCGTCCGATCCGCGTGTGCGATGCGCTATCACGATCGCGAGGGGCAGCCCCGCTTCGAGGTCATCGTGCTCGACGACCGCTCCGGCGATGGCACCGGTGACGTCGTGCGCCGCTTGGCCCCCGCCCTGCCGGTGCCGGTGCGGGTCGTCCGTCTGGCGGCCGATGACGCCCACGGCAAGGCCGCGGTGCTCAACGTGGGCGCCCACGCCGCGCAGGGAGACGTCCTCGCGGTCCTCGATGCCGATTCCCGGGCTGACCCCGAGTTTCTGCTGCGGGCGGTGGCGTGCCTGCTGGAACCAGGGGTGGCCGCCGTGCAGGGCCGCAGGCTGTGCCAGCACCGTGCGGAGACGCTGGCCGCGCGAGGGCAGGAGCACGAGTTCTCCGTGTTCCAGACCGTCATGCAGCGCGCCCGCGATCGGTTTGGCGCGCACGTCCTGCTCAACGGGAACGGCCTTGCGGTGAACCGGCGCGCGCTGGAGGCGGTCGGCGGCTGGAACCCGTCGGCTTTGACCGAAGACATCGACCTCGCCATCCGGTTTCAGGTCGTCGGGTGGAAGGTCCGGTACTGCGAGGAGGCGGTCGTCTGGGAGGAGTCCGTGCCGGATTGGCCGGGTCTCGTGCGGCAACGCACGCGGTGGGCGGAGGGGGTGCTGCGGGCGCTCGTCGAGCACCTGGGAGCGATCGTCTCGGGCCGGATGACCGCATTCCAGAAGACGGACATGCTGTTCTTCCTGACGGGGTCGATGGTGGTCCCGGCCGCCATCTTCGCCAGCAACGTCTACGGCGCCGTGGTGTTGCTGCGCGGTGTCCTGGAACCGTTGTACCTGCTGCCGATGGGACGCTCCCTGCCGCCGGAGCTGACGGCCGGTGCGTTCGGCGCCTTCAGCGCCGCGCTGCTGCTATCGGCCGCCTCGCAGGGCGGCTGGAATCCGTTGCGGGCACTGAGGGTGGTCGTCACCTACCTCCTGTTCACCGCCCACCAGTTGGTGGCGACGCCGTGGGCGGTGGCGCGCTACGTCCGCAGCATCGTGACCGGTCAGGTGGAGTGGTTGAAGACCGACCACGGGATGCCGGCTCCGGCGCTGGATCCCGTCACCCCGGTCGTCGACGGCGCCGGGTGGGGGGAGAAGGATGCCCGCGTGCATGAGCGGCTGGCGATGAGCTCACTGCACCGGACAATGCCGTAGGCAACAGCGACGTTGCGGGGCAAAAAACCAGCGGGCCGCTCGCTCCGAGTCAGACCGGGGCCACCCCTTGCGGGGCGCCTCCTTCCGTCTCGGTGCCGCGTTCCCGCCGGCGACATCCACGCTAGCAGCAAATCGACGGCTGCGCAATCCGGAAAATCTGCACGCCATCGATCTGTTCCCCCGCTGTGGGGTGTGGGGACTGTGTGGAAGGCCCTCTGCGCGACGGACCTGCCGAAGGTGCCTTGCCGGCTGTGGTATACTGTGGGTTGCGACGCGGGGTGGAGCAGCCAGGTAGCTCGTCGGGCTCATAACCCGAAGGTCGCAGGTTCAAATCCTGCCCCCGCTACCAGGTCCGGTTGGGGGCCCCGGCGATGGCCGGGGCTCCCGCTGCGTTTTGGGCAGACCCGGCCGCACGGGCTCCGTTACCGCGCCGTGACGTAGACCCTTCACCCTTTGGGCAGATCCCATCCCCTACTCGGGAGGCTTCACCGATGCGAAGGAGCTGGATCGTGCTCACGCTGGTCGCGCTGCTGGCGATCCTGGCGGCGGCCGGAGCGCAGGTCGGTGCGCAGCAGGAGGTCACGTTCGTGGCGCACCTGTGGGGACGCGAGGTCGTGCCGACGAACCCCACACGGGCAACGGGCGTCGCGACGTTCGTGGTCAGCGCCGACGGTAACAGCATCCGCTACGAGCTGACCGTTAACAACCTCAACAACGTGCAGATGGGCCACATCCACCTGGCGGCACCCGGGGCGAACGGGCCCATCGTGGTCTGGCTGTACCCGCCGGCCCCGCCCCCGGTGCTGAGGCCGGGCGTCTTTAGCGGTCAGCTCGCCGGTGGCACGATCACGGCCGCCAACCTGATGGGGCCGTTGCAGGGGCAACCGCTGAGCGCCCTCATCACGCAGATGCGCAACATGAACACCTACGTGAACCTGCACACGACCGCGTTCCCGGCGGGGGAGATCCGAGGCCAGATCCTGCTCCGTTAGCGGTCGGCGAGAGGTCGGTGCGGGTGGGATAGGTCGGCGCGGGCCGTCTTGCGTGCCCGCCCGCGCCGCTACCACCCGAACAGCAGCACGAAGTACACCGCCAGCATCACCAGCGCGAGAGGCACCCCGGTGCGTGCCCACTCGCGGCTGCCGATTCGCAGGCGCCCTGAGGCGATGATGTTGGGGATGTTGCCGGGCACCAGCGCCCCCCCGCTGATCAGCAGCGCGATCAGGACGCTGCGGAGCTGATCGGCGTTCATCCGAGGGCTGACCTCGGCAGCCGTGAGCGTAGCGTTGTCGAGGACGGCCGACACCGTGTTCACCCAGTACAACAGCCTGGGGTCGAGCGGAACGACGAACCGGTTGACGACCGGTTCGAATCCGGCGCCCAGCAGGGTGAGGCCGGCCACGAAGACGTAGACCCGGGCGGCCCGCTCGGCCACGCCGCGGTACGTCTCCAGCTGCGTCGGGCCGGCCAGCGTCTCGCCCTCGTAGCGCAGGGGTTGGACGGCTCCCCACACGCCCAGCGCCAGGATCGCCGGGACCAGCCACGGCCCCAGCAGGCGCCCCAGGAACCAGAAGTCGGCCCGCAGCTTACCCGTGGCGATCGTGGCCAGCGGCTCTCCGATGGGGGTCAGGGCCGCCCCCAAGCCGATCGCCATGCACGCGATCACGACGATCCGTGTCTCGTCCTGCCGGCGAAAGCTCATCGCGCTGATGACCTCGACGAGCACGAGCGAGGCGATGATCGCGGTGATGACGCTGCTGAGCAGCCCCAGGACGACGATCAGGATAGCGATGACCGCCTTCATCGGCAGCAGCAGGCGCAGCCGTACGACCGCGTCGTCGATCCGGTCACGGAAGGACTTGAAGAGCAACCCCGCCACCAGCACCGCCAGGGTGATGGGCACGGGGTGCGTGAGGGCCTCGCGCAGCAGCGGCTGCCGCAAGACGCCGGATGCCGCCGCCGCCAGAACCCCCATGACGAACAGGAAGATCTCCAGGTTGTACTCGATGCGGTGCGACAGAAGAGGGAGGACCAGGACCAGGAGCAGGATGGTTGCCGCAGCGACGAGTTCGATGGTTGCGTCCACAAAACCTTTAGAGTTCATGGCTCGGACCGCGATCCCCTTCTCCGCTGTAAAAGTTTCCGCCCGCTACGCCCGGCCGGCGGACGGCGTCAAAATGGGAATCGGGATGGTCACGCTGGCGTTCGTCGGCGATGTGATGCTGGGCCGGGGGGTGAACGAGCAGATCGGACGGCACCCCCCCGAATGGTTTTGGGGAGACGTCCTACCGGTACTTCGGTCGGCGGGCGCGGTGTTCGCCAACCTCGAGTGCGCGATCACCCGCCACCGCCGACCCTGGACGCGGACGCCTAAGGTCTTCCACTTCCGGGCCAACCCACAAGCCGTGGACGTCCTCCGCGCGGCGAACGTCCGATTCGTGAGCCTGGCCAACAACCACGTCTTGGACTTCGAAGAGGAAGGGCTGCTGGATACGCTGCGCCATCTCGATGAGGCGGGCATCGCGCATGCCGGTGCCGGCCGGGACGAAGAGGAAGCCGCCGCTGCCGCTTTCGTGGAGGTGGCGGGGCTGCGATGTGCGGTGCTCGCAGCCACGGACAACGAGCCGCCCTTCGCGGCCGGGCCGTGCCGCCCCGGCACGCACTATCTCGACATCGAGCGGGACCCTCAGGCCGCAGGGCGCATCGGGTACCGGGTGAGGGCGCTGCGGGAGGCGGGGGCGTTCCCGATCGTCCTGTCTCTGCACTGGGGCCCGAACATGACCACCGCCCCGCCGCGGGCGTTCCGGAGGTTCGCGCGCGCGGCCGTGGACGGGGGCGTCGAGATGATCTATGGCCACTCCGCGCACGTGTTTCACGGAGTGGAGGTGTATGGCGGCGGCCTGATCCTCTACGACACTGGTGACTTCCTGGACGACTACGCGGTGGATCCACACCTGCGGAATGACTGGTCGTTCGTGTTCCTCGTGGACGTCCATCCCCTGCAGGGATTGCAGCGCATGCGGATGGTGCCCGTCCAGCTCGAGTTCGCACGTGTCGCCCTGGCCCGCGGACCGACCTTCGAGGCGATCTGCGCACGCATGGCAGCCCGGTGCGCGGCCCTCGGCACGCAGGTCCGCCGTGTGGCCGAAGGGCTGGAGGTCTATATTGAAGGGGCGGTCGCGGTGTGAGCCGCAACACGGTCTGGGAGGTGTCCCTGTGGCACGGCGACTCCGAAAGAGCGGGACCAACCGGTTGCTGTTGGGCGTGGCCGGCGGTTTGGGGGAGTACTTCAACGTCGACCCGCTGGTGTTCCGCGTCGTGTTCATCCTGCTCGCCTTCGGCAGCGGCGCGGGGATTCTGCTCTATCTGCTGCTGGCGGCCCTCATGCCCAGGGCGGAGTCTGTCGCCTCAGCTTCGCTGGAGGCGCTGAAGGACAACATCGCCACGGCGCCGCGGGAACTGACCGATGCAGGACGGCGCGTGATCCGTCTGTTGCGCGGCATCCAGACGTCCTCGGACCGTGACGGGTCCGCGTCGGAACACGAGCGCGCTCGTGACGACGAGAGCACCCCCACGGGCGGCGGGACGTAGGGTTCCTGCCGCGGTGTCTACACAGGTTCGTCGGACGAAGATGACGAGTGAGCAACAGGCCGCCCGCGTCACGGTGCGCGCCGCCATGGTTTCGGTGGTCACCGGTGTGGGGCTGCTCGGGCTCAAGGGGATAGCCTACGCCGTCACGGGATCGGCGGCGATCCTGTCGGATGCGGCGGAGTCGGTGGTGAACGTCGTCGCCGCCAACGTCGCCCTCGTCGGCCTAGCCGTGGCCGCTCGGCCGCCGGACGACCTCCACCAGTACGGTCACGGCAAGGCAGAGCACCTCAGCGGTGCGACCGAGGGCGCCATGATCATGGTCGCCGGAGCCCTGGTGACCGTGTACGCGGCACGCCGGCTCCTTCGGCCCACACCCCTGGACCATGTGCCGCTCGGCCTCCTGCTCGTGGCCGTCGCAGCGGCCGCCAACCTGCTCGCGGCTCGCTTCCTGCAGCACGTGGCCCGCGAACATCGATCGCCCGCACTGGCGGCCGACGCGCAACACCTCTACGCGGACGTGGCAACCTCTGTGGCCGTGCTCGCCGGCGTGGGGCTGCAGCATGCGACGGGACAGCTGTGGCTCGATCCCCTGATCGGCGGCTTGCTGGGTCTGTACATCGTCGCGATGGGATGGCGCGTATACCGAGACGCACTCCAGGGGCTGATGGACATCCGCCTCCCTGAGACGGAGGAGCGCACGATCCGAGCGGTCTTCGACGCACACCGCGATTCGTTCGTAGACTACCATGCGTTGAGGACGCGGCGAGCCGGTCGCGATCGGTTCGTGGACGTCCACCTGGTGGTGCACCGGACGGTGTCCGTCGGCACAGCACACGACTTGGCGGACCGCCTGGAATCGCACATCCGGGAGACCCTACCCGGCAGCGACGTCACCATCCACGTCGAGCCCTGCGAACCCGACTGCGCCCGATGCAACGGGCAGACCGCGCGCCGCCCCTGACATCCATCCGACTGCCGGGCGGTTGGCGCGAAGACGGAGGAACAAGACCGTGCACATCCCTCAGACGTCACCGCACTACCCGTCGCACCTCGAAGCGGACGTCGTGCTGCGCGATGGCTCCACGGTTCGGATCCGCCCTGTACGGCCAGACGACGAAGGGGATCTCGTGGCCTTCTTCCGCGCCCTATCGGCCGATTCGCTGGCCATGCGCTTCTTCGCTCCGGTGACCGACCACTTCTTGGCCGAGGAAGCAGGGCGGCTGGTCCAGGTGGACTACGTACGTGACTTCGGCATGGTCGCCACGGCCGGAGCGGACGAGCGCATCGTCGCGCACGCGATGTACGCAGCCACCGACGGCGACCGCGCGGAGGTGGCGTTCGCGATCGCCGACGACTACCAGGGTCGGGGGCTGGGAACCATCCTCCTCGGTCAGCTCGCGGAGGTGGCCTCAGCCAACGGCATCCGCGTGTTCGAAGCAGAGGTCCTTCCCGCTAACCACCGCATGATCGACGTCTTCCGCGACTCCGGGTTCGTGGTGACGGTGCGCGCGACCGTCGGGCAGCTGCACGTGGAGTTCCCGACCGAGATGGGAGATGAAGCCCTGCGCCGCTACGAGCAACGCGAGCAGGTTGCCGCGGCGAACGCGATGCGGACGTTCTTCGCGCCGCGCGGGGTGGCCGTGATCGGGGCCTCGCGGCGGCGCGGCACGATCGGCGGCGAGGTGTTCCGCAATTTGCTCAGCTACGGGTTCGAGGGCCCGGTCTATCCCGTGAACCCCGCCGCCCCCTACGTTCAGGGTGTGGTCGCGTATCCGACGGTGGAGGCGATCCCGGGGCCGGTCGACCTGGCGGTGGTCGTCGTGCCCGCCGCACAGGTCGTCGACGTGGCACGCCAGTGTGCCCGCAAGGGCATCCGGGCCCTGGTCGTGATCTCGTCGGGCTTCGCAGAGGTGGGCGACGACGGACGGGCCCTGCAGGACGAACTGCTGGCGGTCTGCCGCGGGGCCGGCATGCGTCTGATCGGGCCGAACTGCATGGGGATCGTCAACACCGATCCTCGCGTGCGGCTGAACGCGACCTTCGCGCCGGTCCCCCCGCCGCCGGGGCGGGTGGGATTCATGTCACAAAGCGGCGCACTGGGTCTGGCGGTGATGGACTACGCAAGCGCGCTGGGGCTGGGGCTGTCGACGTTCGTCTCGGTCGGCAACAAGGCCGACATCTCCGGCAACGACTTGCTGCAGTACTGGGAGACGGACGAGCGGACGGATGTGATCCTCCTGTATTTGGAGTCGTTCGGCAACCCGCGCAAGTTCTCACGGATCGCCCGGCGCGTGGGACGCAGCAAGCCGATCGTCGCGGTGAAGAGCGGGCGCTCGTCCGCCGGGGCGCGGGCAACTTCGTCCCATACCGGTGCGCTCGTGGCCGCTTCCGATGTCACAGTCGATGCTCTGTTCCGGCAGGCCGGCGTGATCCGCACGGATACGCTGGAGGAGATGTTTGACGTGGCCGCGCTGCTGGCGAACCAGCCGCCACCGAGGGGCCGCCGCGTCGGCATCGTGACCAACGCCGGGGGCCCAGGTATCCTGTGCGCCGACGCCTGCGAGGCCGAGGGACTGCAGGTTCCGGTGCTCGAGGAGTCGACGCGGTCCCGGCTCCGCGCTCTGCTCCCGCCGGAGGCGAGCGTCGCCAACCCGGTGGACATGATCGCGTCGGCGACCGCCGACCACTACCGGGCGGCGATCGAGCTGGTCGGTGAGGACGCGAACGTGGATGCGCTCGTCGTCATCTTCATCCCGCCCCTGGCGACGCGTCCGGAGGACGTAGCGCGGGCGATCGTGGAAGGCGCGCGATCTCTGGCCGGGCACAAGCCGGTGCTAGCGGTGTTCATGTCGGCGCGCGGCGTCCCCCCCGAACTGGGGGCGGCGGGCGTCCGCATCCCCTCCTATGCCTTTCCTGAGGCCGCTGCGATCGCCCTGGCGCGCGCGGCGCGCTACGGGGAGTGGCGCGCCCGCCCGATGTCTGCCCCGCCGCAGCTGCCGGACATCCGCCGCGACCAGGCCGCCGCGGTCGTGGCCGCGGCGCTCCAGCGCGGCGAGGGGTGGCTGACCGCAGACGAGGTCCAGATGCTGCTGTCCTGCTACGGCCTGCCGGTGCTCCCGCAGCGTACCGCGGCCGACCCGGAACAGGCGGGTCAGGCCGCGGAGGAGATCGCCGACGAGGTGGCTCTGAAGGCGGTCGCCCCGGGCCTGCTCCACAAAACCGAGGTGGGTGGCGTACGACTGCACCTGGCCGGCCGACGGGCCGTCGCAGCCGCGGCGGCGGAGATGGCCGAGCGCGTCCGGTCCGCGGGATACCCGGAGGTGTCGTTTCTCGTGCAGCGGATGGCTCCCCCAGGCGTCGAGATGATCGTCGGCGTGGTGTGGGACCGGCAGTTCGGTCCGGTCGTCGCCTGCGGGGCGGGAGGCGTGCTGGTGGAGCTGCTGCACGACGTCTCGGTTAGGATCGCACCGCTGACGGAGGCCGAGGCCTCCGAGATGATCGAGGGCCTGCGGACCTATCCCCTGCTCACGGGTTATCGGGGCAGGGAGGTGTACGACCTCGCGGCGCTGCGCGACGTGGTGCTGCGCGTCGGCGCACTGGTGGAGGACATTCCGCAGATCGCGGAGATGGACTGCAACCCGGTGATCGTGCACCGACAGGGGGCTTCGATCGTCGACGCCCGCGTACGCGTGGAACCGTACACGCCTGCCCCCCGTATCGGCCGCCGGCGTTGAAGGCGGCGCGGTCACTGCTTCGCCGCGGGCGCGTCAGCGAGGGAACAAGGCGGCGAGGGCGCGGACCGCGACGAGGAGCAGAAGCGTCGCCAACGTGCCCACGCCGACGAAGACGCCCGTCGCCGCGTCCAGGCCCCGCCCGAGCAGCACCTGCCGCAACAGCAGACCCGCGGGGACCGCCAGCGCCCAGTTGACCAGCCAGGTGCGCCCGCTTCGCATCCGGTAAGTCCGCAGCCACGTCGCCGCGAAGAACCAGGTGACCCACAGCGGCAGCGCGGTGCGCAACACCACGTCGGCTGCCAGCGGCAGCGAGTGGAAGCGGGCCCCCAGCACCGCGAACAGCAAAAGCGCCAGGGCGTCGGCGAGCGCCTCGCGCGCACCGGTTCGGGCGATGGTCGGGGGCCTCACCGCTGTGCCGGCTGGCGCACCGTGAGGACGGGGATGGGGCTGTGCCGAACGACGTGTTCGGCCACGCTGCCGAACGCGATGCGCAACAGGCCGGTGCGCCCGTGGGTTCCCATGACGATCACGCTGGCGCCCAGCTCGGCGCCGGCGCGCAGGATTTCCTCCCGCGCCAGGCCGCAAGACAGGTCGGCCCGCAGAACCGTCTCACACCCCGGGAATTCGGTCGCCAGCGCATCCAGTTCAAGGCGTGCCCTCCGCTCCAGGTAGGCTTGGATCAGCTCTCCTGTCGCCGCCGATCCGACCTCCCACGGGAGATCGAACAGCGCCTCGCGGGTGATCTCCAGCACGTGCAGCAACGTGAGGCGGGCACCGAACGCCCCGGCCAACAGGTGGGCCCACGAAAGCGCGGCGCGCGAGGCGTCGGAGAAGTCCACGGGCGCGAGCACATGGTCGATCGACGGACCGCGGTCGTCGCCTTCCCGGTGACGCACGGTCATCACCGGTATGGGGCTGTGGCGGACCACGTGCTCGGCGACGCTGCCGAACCAGATCCGCGGCAGGCCGGTGCGGCCATGGGTCCCCATCACGATGAGGTCGGCGTCCAGGGCTGCCGCCGCTTGGACGATCTCGAATCTCGCAGACCCCTCGCGGATCTCCGTGCGGGCGCCGGCAAACGGCGCCGCGAAATCCGCCATCGCCTTGTGCGCCGCGTCCGTGACGTCGCGGCGCAGCAGGTCGTAGACGTCGACGACCGCGCTGGGAGGACCCATGAGCGCAGAGGGGTTGGCTTCCACGACGTGGAGGAGGACGAGTTCGGCCCCCAGCCGTCCGGCGATGACCGACGCCCACCGGGCCGCGCGGGCGGCGGAAGCCGAGAAGTCCGTCGGAGCCAGGATGCGCTCGACGCGGTGCGGGCCTTGGACGCTTGGAGACTCCACGGGGACCTCCGATTCTCTGTCGTGGATTCCGACCGGCCCGCCGCCGGCGCTACACTCTGCTGTAAACGGGGCGCGCGGGGCGGCCTTCGGGTCGAGCTTACAGCGGCCACCCCCGGGCAGGCATCGGGTGCGCAACCGATCCCGGGCTGCTCGCAGCACCGGATGGCACACCGATACGCGCGGGCATACTCTGGGTTCGACGCAGGAGGAGACCAATGAACCGGAAGTGGGTGTACGCGTTCTCCGAGGGGAACGCCGCCATGCGCGACCTGCTGGGCGGGAAGGGCGCGGGCATCGCGGAGATGACGCGCATCGGCCTGCCGGTCCCGCCGGGATTCGTGATCACGACCGAGGCGTGCAACGCCTACTACGAGGCGGGCAGGCGGTTCCCGGAGGGCTTGTGGGAGCAGGTGGCCGAGGCGTTGCGCGACCTGGAGGACCGCATCGGCAAGCGGTTCGGCGATCCCGGTAACCCGCTGCTACTGTCGGTGCGGTCCGGCGCCAAGTTCTCGATGCCCGGGATGATGGACACCGTGCTGAACCTGGGCCTCAACGACCGAATCACAGAAGGTCTCGCGCGCACCACCGGCAACGCCCGGTTCGCCTACGACGCGTATCGCCGGTTGCTGCAGCTGTTCGGCAAGATTGTCCTTCGCCTTCCTGCCGAGCCGTTCGAGCAGGTCCTCGAGGAGACCAAGCAGCGGGGTGGGCCGGGACGGCAGGACACCGATCTCGGCGCCGACGAGTTGCGCGAGATCTGCGGCCGCTTCAAGGCGATGATCCGGGGTCACAGCGACCGCCCGTTCCCCGACGATCCCTGGGAGCAGTTGCAGATGGCGATCGCCGCGGTGTTCGACTCCTGGATGGGGCGGCGCGCGGTGGACTACCGGCGCGTGCATCGGATCCCCGACACGCTCGGGACGGCCGTCAACGTCCAGGCGATGGTGTTCGGCAACCTCGGCCCGGACTCGGCGACCGGTGTGGCGTTCACCCGCAACCCGGCCACGGGCCAACCGGAACTGTACGGGGAGTACCTCACGGAAGCCCAGGGCGAGGACGTGGTGGCCGGAACCCGCACACCCAGACCGCTGTCCGAACTCGCGCAGCAGATGCCGGACGTCTACGCGGAGTTGGCGTCCGTGGCAAAGCAGCTGGAGCTTCACTACCGGGACGTCCAGGACGTGGAATTCACAGTGGAGCGCGGGCGGCTTTGGCTGCTGCAGACCCGCGCCGCCAAGCGGACCGGCGCGGCTGCGGTACGGATCGCCGTGGACATGGTCGGAGAAGGCTTGATCGACACTCAGACGGCCGTGCGGAGGGTGGACCCGAGCCTGCTGATCCAGCTTCTTCACCCCACGGTGGACGACGAGGCCAAGCGCCGGGCGCGCGAGGAAGGGCGGTACCTCACCAGCGGTCTGCCGGCGTCGCCGGGGGCGGCCAGCGGGCGCCTGGTCTTCGACCCGGACGAGGCACAGCGCCAGTCCGCCGAGGGTGAGCCGGTGATCCTCGCGCGCATGGAGACGTCGCCCGAAGACTTCCACGGCATGGTGGCAGCGCGGGCGATCCTGACCGCGCGCGGCGGCATGACCTCGCACGCTGCGGTCGTCGCACGCGGGATGGGCAAGCCGTGCGTCGTCGGTGCCGGAGCGCTGGTCATCGAGGCGGAGGCCGGGACGATGGGCGTGGACGGGCGCACCGTGCGGGTCGGTGAGTGGGTCACCGTGGACGGTACCGCCGGCGAGGTCTTCGTCGGCGTCCTGCCGACGCGCGAACCGGCGCTGGCGGGCGAGTTCGCCACGTTCATGAGCTGGGCCGACGCCTACCGGAAGATGGGAGTACGGGCCAACGCCGACACGCCGAGCGATGCGCGGGTGGCGCGCGCGTTCGGGGCGGAGGGCATCGGGCTGTGCCGTACCGAGCACATGTTCTTCGAGGGCGATCGAATCTACGCGATGCGGGAGATGATCGTCGCCGCCACGGCCGAAGAGCGGCGCACCGCCCTGGCGAAGATCGAGCCCCTACAGCGTCAGGACTTCAGCGAGATCTTCCGGGTCATGGACGGCTTCCCCGTGACGATCCGCACGCTCGATCCGCCGCTGCACGAGTTTCTGCCTCCCGACGAGGAAGCGATCGAGGAGACGGCCAAGCGGATCGGGGTCTCCCCGGAGGTGTTCCGGCACAAGGTCAGCGCGCTGCGCGAGTTCAATCCGATGATGGGTCTGCGCGGATGCCGGCTGGGCATCCTGTATCCGGAGATCACGGAGATGCAGGCGCGTGCGATCTTCCAGGCGGCGGCCGCCTGCCAGGCGGAAGGCATCCGCGTCGAGCCGGAGGTGATGATCCCGCTGGTGTCCGACCCCAAGGAGCTGCAGCTGCAGGCAGACATCGTCCGACGGGTGGCCGCGGAGGTGCAGCAGAAGACCGGCCAGCAGATCCGGTACCGCGTCGGCACGATGATCGAGGTGCCGCGGGCCGCAGTGCTGGCCGGGCAGATCGCGGAGGCTGCCGAGTTCTTCAGTTTCGGCACCAACGACCTGACGCAGTTCGTGTTCGGCATGAGCCGCGACGACGCGGGACGGTTCCTGCCGCGCTACCTGGATCAGAAGATCCTGCCCGAGGACCCCTTCCAAGTGCTGGACCGCGATGGCGTCGGCGAACTGGTACGTGTGGGGACCGAGCGCGGCCGCGCCGCACGCGCGGACCTCAAGGTCGGGATCTGCGGTGAGCACGGGGGCGAGCCGATCAGCGTCCGGTTCTGCCACGAGGTCGGTCTGGACTACGTCTCCTGCTCGCCGTACCGGGTGCCGATCGCGCGTCTGGCCGCGGCGCAGGCAGCGCTGGGCGAGACCGCGCGTGACGTCTAGGGTTCAGGGCGCCGGATCGGTGGAGAGGATCGACTGCCCGCTCCGTGTGAACCGCCGCGCGGCCTTCAGACCGCGAGGTCCTGGGTCGCGTACCAGCGGCGCAGCACGGTGATCTGACCGGCACCGTGCGCGGCGTCGACCACGAGATCGTCCACCAGCTCTCGCCATGTCCGGTCTGGGCGTCCGGGGACGGGTTCGTCCCACCGGGAGACGTCGGTACCGCGCACGGCTTCGGCGCAGGCGGCGAATGCGCGCGCGAGTTCGGTCCTCAACTCCTCCCATGCCTGCGCGG
This sequence comes from Armatimonadota bacterium, assembly GCA_031432545.1. NCBI lineage: Bacteria > Bacillati > Candidatus Sysuimicrobiota > Candidatus Sysuimicrobiia > Candidatus Sysuimicrobiales > Candidatus Sysuimicrobiaceae > Candidatus Caldifonticola > Candidatus Caldifonticola tengchongensis. Next base: position 8,825 of record JAVKGX010000013.1, on the reverse strand, counting down.
TCAACGGCCCCGTCGGTAAGGGTGGACCGGCGAGATGAGCCGGCGGGGCCAGCGCGCGCGTCAGCCACGCGCAGCGATCGACGACCTCGCCGACGATCTCTGCGATCGTCGGTTGCCCGGACACGGGGCGCCATCCGGCCTCCGTGGCCGTCGCGCCCTCCAGCACGGCCGCCAACCCGTGTGCGCGCGTGTAGGCGCGGGCGACACGCTCGGCGATTCGCGCCGACTCCGGGCTCACCACCTCCCCCCTCCGTCAGCCGACGGCGAACCGGGGGGCCGCGCGCGCCGCCCCGCGCCATCTCGGACGCGCCGCACCTGGCGGGTGCGATCCTCGCATCGGAGCGCGTCGGTCAATCCGAAGCCGCACCGAGGACAACCGTTCCCTCTGGCGGGCACGAACACCTGGCCACAGCGCGGACACATGTGCGAGACGCGCCGATCCGCCAAGCTTCGCATCGCGCTCACCTCCACTCACAGCGTAGCCCGGGTTGGAGTGAAAGCGTATCGGGTCTGCGCCTGATCGTGCGCGACGCGCCCGGGCCGTACCGTATGGGGTGCCCAGACCGCGGCCGGAGGGGATCGGCATTGCCGGCCCGCAGGTGACGTGGCCGGCTGGAGGTTCGAGATGCGCCGACTGTGGTGGATGGGGTTGTGGCGGCTGGCGGATCCCAAGATTTCTTTGGCCTCGATGGCTTCGATCTTGCTCGGTGCGGCGGCGGCCGCACGCGTCGGCCCCATCGATTGGGGATGGCTTTCGCTCACGGTCGGGGGTGTCTTCGCGATCGAGGTGGCCAAGAACGCATCGGGGGAGATCGTGGACTTCGACTCGGGCGCCGACCTCCGAGTGGGCGTCCGAGACCGCAGCCCGTTCTCAGGAGGCAAGCGGGTGCTCGTCGACGGCCTGCTGACCCGCCGACAGACTGCGGCGATCGCTGCGGCGAGCTACCTGCTCGGGGCCGGCGCCGGCCTGTGGGTCGCCGTCGCCAGGGAGCCACGCGTCCTGTGGATCGGCCTCGTCGGGGTGGGCCTCGCCTACTTCTACCATGGTGCGCCGCTTCGGCTTTCCTACCGGGGTCTGGGAGAGATCGCCGTCGGATTGGCCTACGGCCCGCTGATCGCCTCGGGGACGTACCTGGTACAGCGGCAGGCACTCGACTTGCACGTCGCATTGCTGTCCGTTCCTCTCGGTTTGCTGATCGCGGCCTTCCTGTGGATCAACGAGTTCCCCGACTTTGACGCCGACCTGGCAGCGGGCAAGCGGACGCTGGTCGTACGGCTCGGACGCGAGCGCGCGGCGCACGTGTTCGCTGCGATCCTCGCAGCCGCCTTCGCGATCGCGGCGTCGCTCCCGGCGACCGGCGCTCCACCCACCGTCCTGGCCGGACTGCTCGGCGTGGTGCCCGCGGCGACGGCGGCACGCCGGCTGCTGGCCGCTCCGACGCACACCCCCCGGATCGTCCCCGCCCAGGCGCAGACCCTCCTCTCGTTCCTGCTGTACTCGCTGGGCACCGGCGTCGGTCTGCTTGCCGCCTGATGTAGGCAACCAAAATCGGGTGTCGGCCCGATGCCCCGTCCCGCATCCCGCGCCTACCCTTGGAGGGGGACGCGCCCGGAGGTGTGTCATGAGGGACGGCGGGCCCAAGATCGCGGTGATCGGAGGTGGATTCGGCGGCCTGGAGGCGGCGTTCTACCTAAGGATGCGCCTGCGTGACCGGGCGCAGATCACGTTGCTGTCCGATCAAGACCATTTCCTGTTCAAGCCGAACACGATCTACATCCCGTTCGGACTCGACCCCGACAGCCTGAAGATCCCCCTGGCCGTACCTGCGCGCCGCAAGGGGATCGAGTTCGTCCAGGCGAGGGTGCGCGACGTCGACCCGATCACGCGCCACGTCTACACCGACGGGACGGTGATCTCCTACGACTTTCTGGTCCTCGCCACCGGTGCAGGGATGCGACCCGAGGAGATCCCGGGGCTGGCGGAGCACGCGGAGACGATCTGGACGCCGGAGGACATGCTGCGGCTGCGGTCGACCTTCGAGTTCCTGGCGCGCGGCCCGGCCAAGCGCCAGCGCGTGCTGTTCTTGGTGCCGCCGAACAACAAGTGCTCGGGGCCTCTGTACGAGATGGTCTTCATGCTCGATACGTGGTTGCGCCGCGTGGGGGCGAGGGACGGTGTCCAGATCACCTGGGCGACCTACGAGCAGACCTACATCCAGGCGTTCGGCCCCAGGCTGCACGAGGTCGTCAGCGGGGAGTTCCGCAGGCGGAAGATCGACGGACACACCGGCTTCGTGGTGGAACGCGTCCGCCACGGGGAAGCGTTCGCGGTGGACGGCCAGCGCCTTCCGTTCGACGTGCTGATCTCCTTCCCACCATACGTCGCGTCGACGCCGTTTGCGAACCTGCCGTCCGACGAGCGCGGCTTCGTCCGGACCGAGCTGGCGAGTCGGCAGGTCGTCGGCACGCCACGGATCTACGCGGTGGGCGACACCGGCGACTTCCCCGTCAAGCAGGCGTTTCTGGCGTTCCTGCAGGCGGATGCGGCCGCCGAGCACGTCGCAGCCGAGATCCTGGGTACGCAGCCGGCGGTGCGGTTCGACCCGGTGAGCATGTGCGTGATGGAGCAGTTCGACAAGGCGACGTTCGCCCAGGTCCCCCTGCAGGTGACCGGCGTGCCCGAAAGACCGATCGAGGTGCGCAGCGAGGCGCCGCATCTGTACCGCGTGGGCTCTTCTCGGGTCTGGCGGCTGGGCAAGAAGCTGCTGGGTGTGTACCTGCCGTGGCGGTTCGGCGCGGGTGAGCCGTTCCACGCGGGCCTTGCCTGGAAATGGATGGAGGCCGGATTGAAGGTGATGTCCCGCCTGTTGGCCGCGTAGGGCGCAGCAGGCAGAAGGAGGCTGCGGATGGAAGCGCGCGACGTCATGACCCAGGAAGTCATCACGCTGACACCCGACATGACGGTCGGCGAGGCGGCGGACGTATTGGTTCGCTACCGCATCCACGGAGCGCCGGTAGTCGGCGAGGACGGCGGGCTGATCGGGATGGTGAGCCTCGTGGACCTGGTCGGCAAGCCCGGCGGAACGGTGCGCGAGATCATGACGCCCGACCCGATCTCCGCGATGGAAGACACGCCGCTGCCGGAGCTCGCGCAGACGATGATCGACGAGATGGTGCGCCGCGTCCCGATCACGCGCGGCAGGCGCGTCGTTGGGATCGTCAGTGCGAGCGACATCGTGCGGGCGTACCTCGGCCTGGTGGACGAACTGGCGAAGGCCAGCTGACGGACCGCAGGCTACCGGTGCCGGAGGGAGAGGGGATGGCCAGATCGGACCGGACGCCGGCGGGCTGCCCGCAGATCGATCCGCGGTTGTGGCAGGACCCGCGTTACCGGGCGCTGAGCGTGCACGCGCAGGTCGTCTGGTACCACCTCGTGCACAACAGCGACCGTCACGCCCTGCGCCCGGAACAGATCCACAGTGCGCTGCTCGAGCTGGGCGACGAGGTCCTGCTGGGGCACCTGCAGCGATTTGTGCGGTATGGAGGCCGGGGTGCTCGGCGGATGCCGGCGTTGGGATCGGGCCGATCGACGCGGCCCGGCCGACGAACGCGCGGAAGGAGGCGATGAGCATGCCCCTCGAGCCCGAACACCGAAACTCGTTGCGTAAGGCCAGAAGGTCGGCAGCCGAAACGCTGGAGACGAATCGGCGTGCGCCGCACGAGCACCGCGATGCGCTCGAGCGGGAGCGGGCGCGCGATCGGGAACGGCGGGCTCGCCTGCATGCGGAGGCCAGTCAGCACCACGCGGTCATCGAGAGGATCCACGACGATCTCGCACACGACCGCCGGCTGCACAAAGAGGCTCTGGAGGCCAACCGGTGGCTGCTGGATCTGGTGGACCTGATCGAGAGCCGCCGCCGGCGGGCCGCATAGGGCTACGCGCGTAGAGGATTTGCAGTCTGCGCGCAAGAAGACTGCCCACCAGGAGCGAGAAGGTGCCGCGAGGTACCGATGCCGGCAGCCGAAGTGGGTGTTTCGTTCGTTGTGGAGGTCGCCCACCTCCAGGACCTCTTCGAAGCGTTCGGCCGCCGCGGTTACACGATCGTAGGCCCCGTCCTGCGGGACGGGGCCATCGTGTACGATCGGGTCGAGTCGGTCGCGGATCTGCCCGCCGGATGGACCGACGAGCAGGACGGTGGAACCTACCGCCTGCGGCACCGTAACGACGGCGCCCTGTTCGGATACGCGGTCGGCCCCCATTCGTGGAAGAAGTTTCTGTTTCCTCCCCAGCTGCGTCTGTGGACGGCGACGCGCTCCGGCGGCCTCTGCGTTCAGCCCGAGGCCACAGACGTCCCGCAGTACGCGTTCGTTGGGGTGCGGTCGTGTGAGCTGCACGCCATCGCGATCCAGGATCGCGTCTTCCTCGAGGGGCCTCATCCCGACCCCACCTACAGGGCGGTGCGGGAGCGCTGCTTCATCGTCGCCGTCAACTGCGGGCAGGCCGGAGGGACGTGCTTCTGTGTCTCGATGGGCACTGGTCCGAAGGCCACCTCGGGGTACGATCTGGCTCTGACCGAGGTCATCGAGGGGAAGGAGCACTACTTCGTCGCGCAGGCCGCTAGCCAGGTCGGTGCGGCCGTATTGAGCGAAGTTCGGCGCCGTCCCGCGGAACCTAGGGCGCTTCAGGCCGCCGAGCGCACCGTCGCCCGCGCCGCGGCCCAGATGGGGCGTACGATGGAGGTCGCCGGCATCAAGGATCTGCTGTACCGAAACTACGAACACCCGCGCTGGGACGAGGTCGCGGCGCGGTGTCTGACCTGCGGAAACTGCACGATGGTGTGCCCCACGTGCTTCTGCTCGACGGTCGAGGACACCACTGACCTGACCGGCGACCACGCGGAGCGCTGGCGTCGGTGGGACTCCTGTTTCACCATGGACTTCTCCTACATCCACGGGGGCAGCGTGCGGGCCTCGGCGAGGTCCCGCTACCGGCAGTGGATGACCCACAAGCTGGCGACCTGGATCGACCAGTTCGGTACGTCCGGGTGCGTCGGGTGCGGGCGCTGCATCACCTGGTGCCCTGTCGGCATCGACATCACCGAGGAGGTTCGGGCGATCCGCCACAGCGACGCCGCCTCGGGTCTGCCCGAAGGAGGAGGTGGCCATGGAGGACCTTGAGGCCCTGCTGGCACGGCAGCCGTTCTTCCGCGGGATGGATCCTCGGTGGATCGCCTTCCTGGCAGGGTGCGCACGCAACGTTCGGTTCAACGCCGGAGAGTACCTCTTCCACGAGGGCGACGAGGCGATCCGGTTCCTGCTCATCCGTCACGGCCGGGTGGCCCTGGAAACCCACGTGCCAGGGCACGGACCGGTGACGATCCAGACGATCGGCGCGGATGACGTCGTGGGGTGGTCGTGGTTGTTTCCGCCGTACCGGTGGATCTTCGATGCCCGCGCGGTCGAACTCGTGCGCGCCGTGGAGTTCGAAGCCGCGTGCATCCGGCAGAAGTGCGACCAGGACCCGGCGTTCGGATACGTGATGCTGATGCGACTGGTTCCGGTCATCGTCAGTCGTCTGCAGGCCACCCGCCTGCAGCTGCTCGATGTGTACGGGGTCGTGGCCGGGCGGCATGCACACACTCGGGCGTGATGCCATGGTGCCGGTGCCGGCCGTCGTCCGTCGGGTGCGCCGGCAGACACGGGACACCTGCACGGTCGATCTGGATTCCCCGCGCGGCCAGGGGTTCTCCTTCCGGCCCGGCCAGTTCAACATGGTGTACGTCTTCGGTATCGGTGAAGTGCCGATTTCGATCAGTGGGAATCCGCAGCGACCGGTCCCCATCTCGCACACCGTGCGCGCGGTCGGCGCGATCACGACTGCGATCCGCGGTCTGCGGCGGGGGGACGTCGTGGGTCTGCGTGGGCCGTTTGGCAGCAGCTGGCCGGTCGAGGCGGCGGAGGGGATGGACGTCCTGATCGTGGCCGGCGGCGTCGGACTGGCGCCGCTGAGGCCCGCGATGCTTCACGTCCTTGCGAACCGGGAACGCTACGGCCGGGTGGCCCTCCTGTACGGGGCGCGCACGCCCCACGACCTCCTGTTCCGCCGCGACCTGGAACGATGGCGCGGACGCTTCGACCTGCACGTGGCTGTCACCGTGGACGCTCCGGTCCTGGGATGGAACGGGGGGGTGGGGGTGGTGACGGCGCTGATCCAGTCTGCGCCCGTGGACTTTGCGGAGTGCGTGGCATGGGTCTGCGGGCCGGAGGTCATGATGCGCTTCGCTGTGGCCGAGCTGCTCAGGCTCCGCGTGGCGGCAGAGCGCATCACGTTGTCGATGGAACGCAACATGAAGTGCGCGGTGGGGCTGTGCGGCCACTGTCAGTACGGGCCGTACCTCCTCTGCCGGGAGGGACCGGTCTTCCGGTACCCCGACGTCCAGCGATGGCTCACGATCAAGGAGGTATAATGCGGCGCTCCCGGAGACGCAAGCCCAAGCTGGCCGTCTGGAAGTTCGCGTCCTGCGACGGCTGCCAGCTGACCGTGCTCAACCTGGAGGACGAACTGTTGGCGCTGGCCGGTGCGGTGGAGATCGCCCACTTCCTGGAGGCCTCACGGGCCACGGTGCGGGGTCCCTACGACGTTTCCCTGGTGGAGGGCTCGATCACCACACCTCACGACGCACGGCGGATTCGGCGCATTCGGGAGCGGTCCCGCTACTTGGTCACGATCGGAGCCTGCGCCACCGCGGGCGGGATCCAGGCGCTGCGCAACTTCAAGGACGTGCGGGAGTTCGTCTCGATTGTGTACGCAAAGCCCGAGTACATCGAGACCCTTTCGCAGTCGACGCCGATCTCAAATCACGTGCGCGTCGACTTCGAACTGCAAGGCTGCCCGATCGATCGCAGACAGCTCCTGGAGGTGCTGACGGCGTTTTTGCACGGACGGAGGCCCAACGTCCCTGCGCACAGCGTCTGCATGGAGTGCAAGCGCCGCGGGGTGGTCTGCGTGATGGTGGCGCGGGGCGTGCCCTGCCTGGGTCCGGTGACGCAGGCCGGCTGCGGCGCCCTCTGTCCGGGCCACGCGCGCGGCTGCTACGGCTGTTTCGGTCCGATGGAGACTCCCAACACCGCTTCGCTCGCGACGTGGTTGGGGAGGCTCGGGATGGCCGACGCCAGTCTGGTGCGGGTGTTTCGCACCTTCAACGCCGGCGCGCCTGCATTCCGCGCGGCTGCGGAGAGCCATGAATCCTGAGCCCAGTACGAAGACGATCCGGGTCGACGCCCTGGCTCGCGTCGAGGGCGAGGGCGCGATGTACGTGCGCGTCGTGGGCGATCGGGTGGCGGACGTACAGCTGAGGATCTACGAGCCGCCGCGCTTCTTCGAGGCGTTGTTGCGAGGTCGCCACTTCACCGAAGCGGTGGACATCACCGCACGCATCTGCGGCATCTGCCCCGTTGCCTACCAGATGAGCGCGACGAACGCGATGGAAGACGCCTGCGGGGTGCGGGTGGACGGGCCCTTGCGTGATTTGCGACGCCTCCTGTACTGCGGCGAGTGGATCCAGAGTCATGCCCTGCACGTCTATCTGCTGCACGCGCCGGACTTTTTGGGCTACGAGAGCGCGGTGCACATGGCGCGGGATGACGCGTCGACCGTACGGCGCGGCCTGCGGCTGAAGAAGGCCGGGAACGCCGTCATGACGATGCTGGGCGGCCGTGAGGTTCACCCGATCAACGTCCGGTTGGGGGGATTCTACCGCGTCCCGACCAAGTCCGAAATGAGAGCCCTGGCGGAGCCGTTGAAGTGGGCGCGGGATGCCGCAGTCGAGACGGTGCGTTGGGTGGCCGGCTTTCCGTTTCCCGACTTCGAGCGCGACTACGAGATGGTGGCGCTGCGTCACCCCGATGAGTATGCGATCACCGAGGGGCGGCTGGCCAGCACCCGGGGGTTGGACGCTGCTGTTCGCGAGTTCGGAGACTACGTCGTCGAAGAACAGGTCCCGCACTCCAACGCACTGCACGCGACCATCCGGGGCCGCGGTCCGTACCTCGTGGGCCCGATGGCCCGCTACGCTCTGAACTTCGATCGCCTCTCGCCGCTCGCGCAGGAGGCGGCACGGGAGGCCGGGTTGGGGCCCGTCTGCCGGAACCCCTTTCAGAGTATCGTCGTGCGCGCCGCGGAACTCGTCTACGCATGTGACGAGGCGCTGCGGCTCATCGACCGCTACGAACCACCGGATCGCCCGGCGGTGGACGTCCCGCCGCGGGCGGCTACCGGCCACGGATGCACCGAGGCGCCGCGGGGCATTCTGTACCACCGCTACACGATCGATGACGCGGGTACGATCCTCGACGCGAAGATCGTGCCTCCGACATCTCAGAATCAGAAGTCCATCGAGGAGGATCTCCGCGGATTCGTGCAGGCACGCCTCGATCTTCCGCACGACGCTCTGACCTGGCAGTGTGAGCAGGCCGTTCGCAACTACGACCCCTGCATCTCGTGCGCCACTCACTTCCTGCGCGTGGACGTGGAGCGCACGTGAATGGGTCTGGTCGTGATCGGTATCGGCAACCTCTTCCGGCGGGACGACGCTGTCGGGCTGACCGTCGCCCGGCGGCTGCGCGGCTGTGTGCCGGAAGGCACCCGCGTCGTGCGGGTCGAGGGCGACCCCATGGAGATCCTGGAGTGCTGCGCTGGCGCGGAGACTGTCGTGGTGATCGACGCCGTCCGCAGCGGCAGGAGACCGGGGACCGTATGCCGGTTCGACGCGAGCCGAGACCCACTGCCGACGCACCTGTTCGGTGCCACGTCCACCCACGCGGTC
>JAVKGX010000012.1 GCA_031432545.1 Armatimonadota bacterium | reverse complement strand
GGGAGGGTGTTCGAAGATGGGTGTGGACGGATCACCGACCCCCTGCCACCGACCGCGCATCCTTGTCGTCGTCGGCCCCACCGCGGTCGGTAAGTCTGCGGCGGCCGTCGAACTGGCCGAACGCATCGGCGGGGAAATCGTGTGCGCGGATTCGCGTACCGTCTATTGCGGGATGGACATCGGTACGGCCAAGCCCACGCCGCAGATGCGCGAGCGGGTCACGCACCACCTGCTGGACGTGGCGGATCCGCGTGAGTTGTTCACCGTCCGCGACTTCCAGCGCATGGCGCGTGCCGCGATTGACGCCATCCGCGCGCGCGGGCGCACTCCGGTGCTGGTGGGCGGCACCGGCCTGTACGTGCGCGCCGTCGTGGACGGGCTGGACATCCCCGAAGTGCCGCCGGACTGGGCGCTGCGGCGTCGCTGGGAGGCGGAGGAGCGGGTCAACCCCGGCGTGCTGTACCGCCGGTTGCAGGTGCTCGACCCGGTAGCTGCCTCGCGGATTCCGCCTTCCAACGTCCGACGGGTGATCCGGGCGCTGGAGGTCTGCCACCACACCGGCCGGCCGGCCAGCCATCAGTGGGGTCGGGCGCCGGACCCGGAGGCCGTTCAGGTAGGTCTGACGATGGACCGCGCGACCCTGTACCGGCGCATCGACGGCCGGGTGGACGAGCAGATCCGGGCCGGGCTGGTGGACGAGGTTCGCGCGCTGCTCGGAGCCGGCGTGGACCCGGCGCTTCCCGCGATGCAGGGCCTGGGGTACAAGGAGATCGTCGCCCACCTGCGGGGCGAGGTGGGACTGGACGACGCGATCCGCGCCCTGCGGCGCAACACGCGCCGGTACGCCAAGCGCCAGCTCACCTGGTTCCGCGCAGACCCGCGCATCCGGTGGATCGCGGTCGACGGGCTGGATGCGAGCGAGGTCGCCGAACGCGTGATGCGCGCGGTATGCTGACGTGGGACGGAACTTCGGCCAGGTGTCACACTGCGACGGAAGGGGGACGGCATGCTCGAAGGACGCACCCGGTCGGTCGAAGCGCAGCGGCTCCAGCGGATCCCGGCGTACCTGTTCGCCGATCTGGACCGGCGCAAAGAAGAACTGCAGCGCAGAGGCGTCGATGTGATCAGCCTGGCGATCGGAGATCCCGACCTGCCCACACCCGGCCACGTCGTGCGGGCGCTGCAGGAGGCGGCCGCCGATCCTGCGACGCACCAGTATCCGCCGTATACCGGAACCCGCGGGTTCCGCGAGGCGGTCGCCGCGTGGTACGGCGAGCGGTTCGGCGTCGCTCTGGATCCCGACCGGGAGGTGCTGGCGCTGATCGGATCCAAGGAGGGCATCGCGCATCTGCCGTGGGCGGTCCTCGACGCGGGCGAGTACGCGCTCGTGCCGGATCCTGGTTACCCCGTCTACCGCGCGGCCACGGTGCTCGCCGACGGGGTGCCCTACGCGTTTGCGCTGCGGCCCGAGCGCGGCTTCCTGCCGGACCTGGACGCGATCCCCACGGACGTGGCGCGGGCGGCGGGGCTGATGTTTTTGAACTACCCGAACAATCCGACCGCGGCCACGGCCGACGTCGCGTTCTTCCGGGAGGTGGTCCGGTTCGCGCGCGACCACGACCTGATCGTGGTGCACGACAACTCCTACTCGGAGATCGCTTACGACGGATACCGTCCGCCGTCGTTCCTGCAGGCCGAGGGCGCCAAGGAAGTCGGGGTAGAGTTCCACTCCCTCAGCAAGACGTTTTGCATGACAGGATGGCGCATCGGGTTCGTCTGCGGGAACTCAGAGGTGGTAGGCGCGCTGGCCAAGCTCAAGACCAACCTGGACAGCGGGATCTTCGTCGCCGTGCAGCGCGCGGGCGAAGCCGCCCTGCGCGGACCCCTCAGCCCGCTGCGCGAGAGTCTGTCGGTGTTCGCGGCACGCCGCGACCTCGTGGTGGGCGCGTTGCGCGAGGCCGGATGGCGCGTGCCCACGCCGCGGGCGACGTTCTACGTGTGGGCGGAAGTCCCGGAGGGGTTCGACTCCGTGACGTTCGCGCAGCACGTGCTCGACCGGTGCGCCGTGGTGATCACGCCCGGCATCGGCTACGGGCAGGTGGGTGATCGGTACGTGCGGCTTTCGCTCACCACCCCGGACGACCGTCTGGCGGAGGCGGTCCGGCGGTTGCGGACCGCCCTGGCGTAAAGGACGATGCGGCGCACCTGCGGCCCCCGCTCCTCGAGGTGAGACCTGCGTCTGCCGTTCCTGATCGGTAACACCCGCCGTCTGCCGCCCGACGTCCGCACCGAGCTGGAGTCGCTGCGGTCTGCAGGCGTCCGCGAGGATATGGCCTGCTCGCCGGACCTGGCCCGCCGCCTGGCCGCCCTGGGCGCCCGCGCCGGCCGCGAAGTTGGCGTGCTTGTCTCCCGGCACGGCCGCGTCGTGCACGCGCTGGTGGGCCGGAACTGGCCGGGTCTGGAGGCCACTCTCGCGCAGCGCCGCGACGGGAGGGGCCTTTGCGGGTTGCGCCTGCTGCTGACCTACGGCCAGCCCGACGCCCACCCGACCGACGCCGACCTCGAGCTGCTGGACCATGCCCGGCTGGACCTGCTGGTCACCATCGGCCAGCGCAACGGCGAGGTCACCGAAGTGTGGGTCGCCTCGCGCGGCCGCGGCGGCGTCGCCCACATCGAAGGTTCGATCCCACCCGATGCGCTCGCACACGTCGCGGCGGCGCATCGGATTCGGTCTGCCGAACAGCACGCGAGGGACCCCGCCGAACCGGCCTCCCACCACCGCGCGGAGCGGGCGGTCCTGGTGGGTCTGGTCGTGCCCGGCAGGGAAGGCTGGTCCACGCCCGCCACGCTGGAGGAACTGCGCCGTCTCGCCGAGACCGCGGGCGCCGACGTCGTCGACGTCGTCGTGCAGAGCCGGCCGCGCCCCGACCCGTCGACGTTGATCGGCAAGGGGAAGGTCCAGGAGTTGCGGGGCCTTTGCGAGCGGGAGGCCGCCGACCTGGTGGTGTTCGACGAGGAACTCACCCCGGCCCAGCAGCGGACCCTGGAGGAGGAACTGGGCATCAAGGTGCTGGACCGCACCGCGCTCGTCCTCGACATCTTCGCGCGCCGCGCCCGCACGCGCGAGGGGCGCCTGCAGGTGGAACTGGCGCAGATGACCTATCTGCTGCCGCGGCTGGTCGGCAGGGGTGTGCTGCTGTCGCGGTTGGGGGGCGGGATCGGCACGCGGGGCCCGGGTGAGACGAAGCTGGAGACGGACCGCCGTCGCATCCGTTCCCGCATCACCGATCTGCGCGTGCGCATCGAGGAGATCACCCGCCACCGCCGCATGCAACGGCGCGCCCGCCGCGCGTTCCAGTTGCCGGTCGTCGCGCTGGTCGGCTACACGAACGCGGGCAAGTCCACCCTCCTCAACGCCCTCACGGATGCGGGCGTGGCGGTCGAGGACAAGTTGTTCGCGACGCTCGACCCGACGGCCCGCCGTGTGGAGCTGCCCGCAGGCGGTCCCGCCGTCGTGGTGGACACCGTGGGGTTCATCCAGAAGTTGCCGACCCAGCTCGTCGCGGCCTTCCGGGCCACCCTGGAGGAGATCACCGCATCCGACGTCCTCGTCCACGTCCTGGATGTCGCCCACCCCGACTGGCCGCGGCAGAAGCGGGCCGTGGAGGAAGTGCTGGCCGAGTTGGGCGCCACGGACAGGCCGATCGTGCTCGCCCTCAACAAGGTCGACCGGATCCCACCGCAGCAGGCGCGGGCGCTGATCGTGCAGACCGGCGGCGTCCCCATCAGCGCGCTGCGCAGGGAGGGCTTGGCGGGGTTGCTGGAGGCCGTGGGGGCGGCGCTGCCCCGGCGCACGGCGCGGGCGACGTTGGAGGTGCCGTACGGCCGCGCGGGGCTCTTGGGCGAGATCTACGCGCTCGGTCAGGTGTTGCAGCAGGACTACGGCCCGGATTCAATCCGCCTGGAGGTCGAGGCGCCCACCGCCGTCCTGGAGAAGATACGGTCCGTCGCGGCGTCCGACGACCGGGACGCGCCCAGCTTGGAGGAACGGGCGCAGGACAGGTAGACGCGAGTGACGGCCGCGGCCCTGCGGCACGACGCCCCGGTCCGCCGGAGGTCAGTGCAGCCGGCGGATCAGCCCGATCGCCTTTCCTTCGATGACCACCTCGCGGGAGCGGATCGGCTCCATCGTGGGGTTTTCGGGTTGCAGCCGGATGGCGTCTTCCTCGCGGAAGAAGCGTTTGACGGTCGCCTCGTCCCCGATCCGCGCGACGACGATGTCGCCGTTGTCGGCGTGCGACTGCCTGCGGACGACGAGGTAGTCGCCGTCGTGGATGCCGGCGCCGACCATCGACTCGCCGCGGACCCGCAGCAGGAAGCACTCGCCGCCCCCCGTGAACTCCTCGGGCAGGAGGAACGAATCCTCGATGTTCTGCTCTGCTAGGATCGGCTCGCCCGCTGTCACGCGGCCGACCACCGGCAGCAGCACCGACCGCTTGCGGGGCAGGGACGCGTCGTCGCGGAGGATCTCGATCGCGCGCGGCTTGCTGGGGTCGCGCCGGATGTATCCTTTCTTCTCGAGCGCACTGAGGTGGCTGTGCACGGTCGAGCTGCTCGTGAGGTGCAGGGCGTTTCCGATGTCCCGCACCGACGGCGGGTAGCCGTGCTGCCGCGTGTACTCCGCCACGTAGTTGAGGATCTCCCGCTGCCGCCGGGTCAGAGCTCTGCCCATGACGGAACCTCCCAGTGGAATCGACACGACCGCATGCTACCACACACACTTTCGGTACGCAAACGTCTGTTCCCTTCGAGGGGCCCGGATTCCTTGACCCTACCAGCGGGGCCCGGATAAAATCGAGAAAAACCGACGCAGCAGTGCATCGCAGGGAGGTGACGAGCCACGGACGCCGCCATGACCGCCTTGGTGGTCATCGCGGTGGGAGTGGTGGCCTTCTCAGCCGGGTACGTTCTGCGGAGGCTGGTCGCGGAAGCGAAGATCCGTTCGGCGGAGGAGCAGGCCCGGCGGATCCTGGATGATGCGAACCGTGAAGCGGATGCCCAACGCAAAGAGTCTCTCCTGGAGGCCAAGGAGGAGGCCCTGCGGGTCAAGCGCGAGGTCGAGCGCGAGATCCGCGAGCAGCGTGCCGACATCCAGCGGCTCGAGCGGCGGCTGGTCCAGCGGGAGGAAGCCCTAGACCGCAAGACCGAGCAGATCGAGCGCAGGGAACGCGCGATCCAGCAGCAGGAGCAAGAACTCGCCCAGCGCGCAGAAGAGATCACCGCTCTCATCGCCGAGCAACGCAGGACCCTCGAGCGCATCTCGGGGCTGACGTCCGATCAGGCGCGCGAGGAACTCCTGCAGCAGATCGAGGCGGAGGCGCGCGAGGACGCGCTCGCCCGCATCCGCAAGATCGAGCAGGAGACCCGCGAGGAGGCCGAGCGCCGCGCCCGCGACGTGCTCGCGCTGGCTATCCAGCGCACCGCGGCCGACCACACGACCGAGGTGACTGTCTCGGTCGTCCCGCTGCCCACCGACGAGATGAAGGGGCGGATCATCGGACGCGAAGGGCGCAACATCCGCGCGCTGGAGGCCCTCACGGGCGTCGACGTCATCATCGACGACACGCCTGAAGCCGTCGCGCTGTCATCGTTCGACCCCGTCCGCCGCGAGGTCGCCAAGATCGCCCTCGAGAAGCTGATGGCCGACGGCCGCATCCACCCGGCGCGCATCGAGGAGACCGTCGAGCGCGCCCAGCGGGAGCTGGACGAGCGCATCGCCGAAGAAGGGGAACGGGCCGCGTTCGAGGCCGGGGTACACGGGTTGCACCCGGACCTGGTCAAGCTGCTGGGCCGCCTGAAGTTCCGCACGTCGTACGGGCAGAACATCCTGCAGCACTCCGTGGAGGTGGCGCTGCTGGCCGGCGAGCTGGCGCTGCAGATCGGAGCGGACGCAGCCCTGGCCCGTCGCTGCGGGTTGCTGCACGACATCGGCAAGGCGCTCACGCACGAGGTCCAGGGCACGCACACGGAGATCGGAGCCGACCTGGCCCGCCGCTACCACGAGCACCCCGCTGTGATCAACGCGATCTTCTACCACCACGGAGAGGAGGAGGCGAAGTATGTCGAGGCGGTCCTGACAGCCGCCGCCGACTCGATCTCCGGTGCGCGTCCGGGTGCCCGCAAAGAGTCCGTGGAGATGTACATCAAGCGGCTGCAGAACCTGGAGCATCTGGCGGGGTCGTTCCCCGGCGTGGAGAAGGCGTACGCGATCCAAGCAGGCCGCGAGATCCGGGTCATCGTGCGGCCGAACGAGATCGACGATCTCACGGCCTACCGGCTGGCCCAGGACATGGCGCGCAGGATCGAGTCAGAGCTCGAGTACCCCGGACAGATCAAGGTGACGGTGCTCCGGGAGACGCGGATCGTGGAGTACGCGCGATGACCCCGACCCGTCGGCTGTGCCCATGACCCGACCGCGTGCCGGCGCACCGGCGGGCGGAGGTCGCCAGGCGCCGGACGGAGCCAACTTTCTGGCGGCCTTGCTGCTCCGGTTCCCGCAGCTGTCCTCGGCGTCGTTCGATCCGGCCACCGGGGCGGTCCGGTTGGTGTTGCTGCTGTCCCGGAGGCTTTCGGCGGCGGGCTTCGCGGCGTTCCGCCGCCGCCTCCAGGACTCGGTGGGAGTCCTCCACGAACTGAGCCGCTTCCCGACGCCCGAGGTGACGATCCGCAGGATGTTGGGGCCACAGTTCACGCGGATCGAGATCACGCGCTCGGTGGAAGACCTGACGGCGGAGGAAGTGCAGCTGATCTGCGACCTCGTCGCCGATGCGTTCGGCGCGGACCTGGCGGCCGGCGAGGAGGTGGCCGAGGACCTGGATGCCGCCGAGGAGGATCTGCAGAGGGCACTCGAGCACGTCCGGGAGCGCCGCCCCGCACGCGCGGTGGTAGGCGTACGGGAACGCGGCCAGGTCCTGGTCTACTACGCTGGCCGGCGCGTGCGCGACGGCTGATGCGGATCCTGTTCGTCGGCGACGTCTGCGGCAAGCCGGGCCGCCGCGTGGTGCAGCGCAGGGTGCCCGCGCTGCGCCGAGAACTCGGCGTGGACTTCGCCATCGCCAACGCCGAGAACAGTGCGGGCGGGACAGGGATCACGAAGCAGACGGCGTCCGAACTCTTCGCCGCGGGCGTGGACGTCCTGACCGGCGGCAACCACACCTGGCAGAAGCGGGAGGCTTACGAACTGCTCGACAGCAACCCCCGCGTGGTGCGGCCTGCCAACTACCCCCCAGGCGTGCCGGGTCAGGGCAGCACCGTGGTCCGCGCCGGATCCGCAGCGCTCGCCGTGCTGAACCTGCAGGGTCGGGTCTTCATGCAGCCGCTGGACGACCCCCTCCGGCTGGGACGGACGGAGGCGGCCAGGCTGCGGGAGATCACACCGTTCGTCGTCGTGGACTTCCACGCAGAGGCGACCAGTGAGAAGGTCGCCCTCGGGTGGTACCTGGACGGCCTGGTCAGCGCGGTCGTGGGGACGCACACCCACGTGCAGACGGCGGACGAGCGCGTCCTGCCCGGCGGGACCGCCTACATCACCGACGTGGGCATGACCGGTCCGCGCGACGGCATCATCGGCATGGACCGGCGCGCGATCCTCGACCGGTTCCTCACCCAGCTGCCGGCACGCTTCGAGGTGGCCAGGGGTACGGTTCAACTCAACGCCGTGCTCGTCGAGGTCGATGACGACGGACGGGCGACTGGCATCCGGCGGATCTACGAGGTGGAGTAGGATTTTCGCTTCCCTCCTCGAATAGGCGCTGAGCAGGCCGTAGGATCGGACCGGGGTGCGCATGGAGATGCTGCGGGTTTCGGCGAAGTCGAACCCCACTGCGGTGGCCGGGGCTCTGGCCAGCGTGATCCGCGAGCGCGGGAGCGCGGAGATGCAGGCGATCGGCGCTGCGGCGATCAACCAGGCCGTCAAGGCCGTGGCCATCGCCCGCGGTTACGTGGCCCCGACGGGTATGGACTTGGTGTGCATCCCGGCGTTCACGGAAGTCCAGATCGACGGCGAGGCCCGCACCGCGATCCGTTTCCTCGTGGAACCGCGTAAGGGCCGGGAACAGGGGACGGAGTCGAGAGACCGGGGCGGCGCTCTCTGACGGGCGGTCTGCGAAGCTGCCCCATTTGCCTGGGCACCCTGCCTCGTGCGCATCGACCTCCACACGCACACCACCGCCTCCGACGGAACGCTGTCTCCGCGCGAGCTCGTGCGCCTGGCCAGGCAGGTGGGTGTGGGAGTCCTCGGCATCACCGATCACGACACCGTCAAGGGAGTCGCCGAGGCGCTGGACGAGGGAGCCCGCGCGGGGGTCGAGGTCGTCCCCGGCGTGGAGCTCAGCACCGACGTGCCGGGGACGGAGGTGCACATCCTCGGTTACTTCGTGGACTGGGAGGCCGACTGGTTCGCAGCGTTCCTGTCGGGGATGCGTCGTGCCCGCTTGGCCCGTGCCCGGGAGATGGTGCGGAGGTTGAACGCTTTGGGCGTGCCCATCACGTTCGAGGACGTGGTCCGGTACGCCGACGGCGCCATCGGCCGGCCACACGTGGCGCGGGCGCTGGTGGAACGCGGCCACGTGGCCACCTTCGACGAGGCGTTCGACCGCTACATAGGACGCCACGGTCCTGCCTATGTCGAGCGGCCCAGGTTCGCGCCGGAGGAGGCGGTGCAGACGATCCGCGCCGCCGCGGGCGTGCCCGTGCTCGCCCACCCGCTGTGGGGCGGAGAGCCGGAACGGATCGAAGCGCTGGTGGGGGTGGGTCTAATGGGGATCGAAGCGTACTATCCGGAGCATACACCCAGCCAGACGCGCTCGTTCGTCGAGCTGGGCCGTCGGCTGGGACTCGTGCTGACGGGCGGCAGCGACTATCATGGACCGGGAATTGGTTCCAAGGCGCCGCTGGGCAGCCAGTACGTGCCCCCGCAGGCCGTCGAGGAACTGCGCAAGGCGAAGGAACGGGTCGTGAGCGGCGGGTCGTCCAGGCCGACTCCCCGTCCCTGACCGCCGGGAGGTTTCGATGCGTTGCGCGCGCTGCGGAACGGAGAACCCCCAGGGTAAGATCGTCTGCCGCAGGTGCGGCGCGCGGTTGCGGGCGAACCGTCAGGCGCCGGCGCCGATCGTCCGCGAGACCGAGCAGGCGTTGATGATACGAATCCGCCACGACTTGGTGGGTGTCGCGTTCGCGTTCGCCGTCGCGCTGGCCGTCGGTGCGGCCCTGGGGCTGTTCGTGATCCGGTAGTGAGATCGTGCGGGGTCTTGTATGTCGCGCCAGACGCTGCGGGATCTGCCTTCGGTCGAGCGGGTGCTTGAAGCCCTCGGGGCGCGGTCGCGCTTGGAGGGGATCGGGCGCGCGCTGGCGACCGAGATCGTCCGCGGCGTTTTCGACGAGCAGCGGGAGGCAATGCTGGCTGGCGCTGCAGACCGCGTCGGCTTCGACTTCCTGCTGCGCGAGATCGACCGGAGGATCTGCACGGCGACGCGGCCGTCGCTGCGGCGGGTCCTCAATGCCAGCGGGGTCCTGCTGCACACGAACCTCGGACGGGCCCCCTCGCCGACGAGGCGGTGGAGACGATCGCTCGGGCGACTGGGTCGGTCAACCTGGAACTCGACCTGCACACCGGGCGCCGGGCGTCGCGCCAGGACCACGTCGCCGCCCTGCTGACGCAGCTGACCGGTGCGCAGGCGGCGGTGGTCGTCAACAACAACGCGGCCGCCGTCTCGCGCGGCGAGCAAGTCGAGATCGGCAGTTCGTTTCGGATGCCCGACGTGATGCGCGCCAGCGGGGCGCGTCTGATCGAGGTCGGCACGACCAACCGCACGCGGCTCGCCGACTACGAAGGTGCCATCGGCCCGGACACGGCCCTGCTCGTCAAGGTCCACCGCAGCAACTTCCGGCTGGTGGGTTTCGCGTCCGAAGTGTCGGTCCCGGACCTGGCCGCCCTGGGGCAGCGGGTCGGCGTACCGGTCTGCTACGACCTGGGAAGCGGATGCCTCTTGGACTTGCGCTCGCGCGGGCTGCCCTACGAACCCCACGGTGCCGGAGGCGGTCGCGGCCGGCGCCGACGTGGTGACGTTCAGCGCGGACAAGTTGCTGGGCGGCCCCCAGGCCGGCGTGCTGCTCGGGCGGCGCGATTTGGTGGATCGCATTCGATCCCATCCATTGTACCGCACGGTGCGCATCGACAAGCTCGATCTGGCGGGGCTGGAGGCGACGCTGCGGCTGTACCTGGATCCGGATCGGGCGTGGCGCCGCGTCCCGATCCTCCGGACGCTCGCGGCTTCGACCGGGAAGCTGCGCCTTCGGGCGGAGCGTGTGGCGGGTAAGATCAGCGCAGCGTTGCCTTCGTTGGAAGTGCGTGTGTTGCCGACCGAGGCGGAGTCCGGCGGCGGCTCGCTTCCCGGAGCCTCCCTGCCGTCGTTCGCCGTGGCGGTGAGGCATCCGCACGTGGACGCCGAGGCGTGGTCCGCACGTCTGCGCTGCGCCGATCCACCGGTGCTGTCGCGCATCCACGACGACACCGTGCTGCTGGACCTGCGTTCGGTGCTCCCCGAACAGGACGGAGAACTCGTGGCGGCGGTGGTCGCCGCTGGGCGGCAGGCTGCGCCGGCCCGCTGAAGGCGCAAACGGAGGTCCCCCCCCACCCGCGTTCTCTGAGAGTGTGCGACGTGTGCGCACAGCCTGATGTCGTCCGGACCGCCGTGGTTGGCACGGCAGGCCACATCGATCATGGCAAGAGCGCGCTGGTGCGCGCGCTGACGGGCATCGATCCCGACCGTCTGGAAGAAGAAAAGCGACGCGGGATGACGATCGACCTGGGGTTCGCGCACCTCGACCTGCCGGACGGGTTGCGCGTGGGATTCGTGGACGTCCCCGGACACGAACGCCTGATCCGCAACATGCTGGCTGGGGCTGCGGGCTTCGACCTCGTGATCCTGGTGGTGGCCGCCGACGAGGGTGTGATGCCCCAGACCCGTGAGCACCTGGAGATCCTGCAATTCCTGCAGATCCTCTGCGGCATCGTCGCGATCACCAAGTGCGACCTCGTGGACGACGAGTGGCTGGACCTGGTGCAGGGAGAGGTGCGAGCGTTCGTCAGGGCACGTTCTTGGAGTCGGCCCCGATGGTCACGGTGTCGTCGCGGACGGGCGAGGGTTTGGACGAACTCTTGCGGCTCCTCGGACAGAGCCTGGGGGACGGATCCCCGCGCAACCCGGACGGGCCGGTTCGGCTTCCCGTCGACCGGTCGTTCGTGATGCCTACGAGGCCGCGATCGCGCTCGACGCACGCCTGTGCCTTCTGCCCGGTGTGCCGCGTATGCGCCACCTCGAACGCGTACGCTTCTACCCCGGTACGGCGGAAGCCATCGGTCGCGTGGCGCTGCTCGACCGCGCCTCACTCGATGCCGGCCAGGACGCGCCCGTCCAGATCCTGCTGGAATCACCGGTCGTGGCAGCCTGCGGCGACCCGTTCGTGATCCGCCGCTTGTCTCCGATGCTGACCTGGGGCGGCGGGCAAGTCCTGCGCGTCGGGACAGCGCGCCACCGGCGCGGGGACGCGAGCGTCCTCGCCTCCCTGTGCGCGGTGGAAAGCGGCTCGCCAGACGTCGTCGTGGCGGAGGTGCTGCGGCAGGCTGGCGTGCGGCCGTTGGGCGTCGCCGAGATCGCCCGCGCGGCGGCGCTGGATGCCGCGACCGTCGGCGACGTCCTCAAAAGGATGCGCGAACGGGGCGAGGCGGTGGTCTCGGGCGAGGGGTGGGTCGCCGCCTCGGCCATGGAGTCCGCGAGAGCCTGGGCGCTGGAGGCGCTGCGGGCCTACCACCGCGTCCGGCCCTGGCGGCGGGGCATCCCGCGCGGCGAGTGGCTTGCGGCGGTCGCCGCCAGGTCGACGAGGCGCTCGCCACCTTCGTCGCAGACGCGGTCGAGTACGATGCGGGGTTCGTGCGCGCGCCCGGGCACGTTCCCCGCGCCACCCCGGAGCAGGAGCGGCTGCGGGCGGCCGTGCGGGAGCGGATTCGGGGGGCAGGGGTGGAGGCCCCCGAACGCGGCGACCTCCTTCGCGCGTTTGGGCCGGCCTCAGAGCCGGTGCTGCAGATGATGATGGACGACGGCGAGGTGGTCGAGCTGCGCGGCCTCCTGTTCGACGCCGCGGTCGTGCGCCGGGCCGCCGGCTCCCTCGGCGTGGGGCAGGCGCGCGACACCGTGGGCGGGTCGCGCAAGTACATGCTGGCGCTGCTCGAGCACCTCGACGGCGCGGGCGTCACGCGCCGGCGCGGTGACGTTCGGGTCGCGGGCCCCAACGTGGGACGCCTGCCGGTTGAAAGATCGACCGCCGTGGCCCATAATGCGGGCAAAGGCGAGGACGGGGAGGAGTAGCCGGGACACCGCACCGAGAGAGGAAGGGCCGGCGTCTGAGAGCCCTTCTGTGCGGTCGCCGGTGAACGTCGCCCCCGAGCGGCGGGAACAGCCTGCGCTGCAGGTCAGAGCCCGACGGGTTCGCCCGTGACAGCGTACAGAGGGCCGCGACCCGGCCGGGCGATCGCACGCGCCCATGCGGGTGGCGGAATCAGGG
Source organism: Armatimonadota bacterium (assembly GCA_031432545.1). Taxonomy (NCBI): domain Bacteria; kingdom Bacillati; phylum Candidatus Sysuimicrobiota; class Candidatus Sysuimicrobiia; order Candidatus Sysuimicrobiales; family Candidatus Sysuimicrobiaceae; genus Candidatus Caldifonticola; species Candidatus Caldifonticola tengchongensis. The sequence continues at coordinate 40,300 of JAVKGX010000012.1, read as the reverse complement.
TGGTACCGCGGAGCGCCGCTTCGTCCCCAGGGACGGAGCGGCGCTCGTTCGTTGCCCCCATGGAGGGAGGCAGACGTGGCGATCGATCGACTTCCGAAGGCCTACGATCCGGCGCAGGTCGAGCAGCGCCTGTACCAGGAGTGGAGGGAGCGCGGGTACTTCCGTGCGGTCCCGGATGCGGCGCGCGAGCCGTGGGCGGTGATGATGCCGCTGCCCAACGTGACCGGGGAGCTGCACATCGGACACGCCCTCAACAACACGCTGCAGGACGTGCAGACGCGCTTTTGGCGCATGCGGGGGCGCAACGCCCTGTACCAACCCGGTACGGACCACGCCGGCATCGCGACCCAGAACGTCGTGGAAAAGGAACTCGCGGCCGAGGGACTGCGGCGCGAGGACCTGGGCCGGGAGCGGTTCGAGGCGCGGGTGTGGGACTGGGTGGGTAAGTACGGCCGTATCATCTATGCGCAGCTCGAGCGCCTGGGGCTGTCCTGCGACTGGGATCGCAAGGTCTTCACCCTGGACCCCCAATACTCCGACGCCGTGCTGGAGGCGTTCGTGCGGCTGTACGAGCGGGGGCTCATCTATCGCAGCCGGGACTACATGGTCAACTGGTGTCCGCGCTGCCGCACCGCGATCTCCGACCTGGAGGTCGAGCACGAGGAGGTCGACAGCCACCTGTGGCACGTGCGGTATTCGGGCGCGGACGGTTCGCCCGGGGTGGTGATCGCCACCCAGCGGCCGGAGACGATCCTGGCCGACGTCGCCGTGGCGGTGCATCCGGAGGACGAGCGGTACCGGGACATGATCGGACGGGAAGTGGTGGTGCCGATCGTCGGGCGCAAGGTGCCCGTCATCGCTGACCGGCGCGTCGACCCCGAGTTCGGCACCGGAGCGCTCAAGATCACGCCCGGTCACGACCCCACCGACTTCGCGATCGGGCGGGACCACGGGTTGGTGCCGCTGGTGGTGATCGCGGAGGACGGCCGGATGAACGAGGCCGCGGGTGAATTCGCCGGGCTGGACCGCTTCGAGGCCCGCGAGCGCGTGGCGGAGGCCATCGCGTCGTTGGGGTTGATCGAGAAGGTGGAGCCGTACCGCACCAGCGTGGGCCGATGCGACCGGTGCCACACGGTCATCGAGCCGTACATCACCGAGCAGTGGTTCTGCGACGTCAAGGGCATGGCCGCCCGCGCGGCGGAGGCGATCCGGTCGGGCCGCGTCCGCTTCCATCCGGAGCGGTGGACGCGCGTGGCGCTGGACTGGCTGGACAACATCCGCCCCTGGACGATCTCCCGCCAGTTGTGGTGGGGGCACCGGATCCCGGTGTGGACGTGCGAGGGGTGCGGGCAGCGCATCGCATCCAAGGCCGAACCGTCCGCCTGCAGGAATTGCAACCACCGGGGATGGGCACAGGATCCCGACGTGCTCGACACGTGGTTCAGCTCGGCACTGTGGCCTTTCGCCACACTGGGTTGGCCGCGCGACACCGAAGATCTGCGCTACTTCTATCCGACGCGTCTGCTCGTGACCGACCGGGGGATCATCTTTCTGTGGGTGTGCCGCATGATCATGTTCGGCCTGGAGTTCATAGGTGAGGTGCCCTTTGCCGACGTGTACATCCACCCCACGGTGCACGACATGCAGGGGCGCCGGATGAGCAAGTCGCTGGGCACCGGCATCGATCCGCTGGAGGTGATCGGACGGCACGGTGCGGACGCGCTGCGCTTCGCGCTGATCGCCCGCTGCTCGCAGTCTCAGCAGGACATGCGGTTCGAAGAGAAGATGATCGCGGACACGCGCAACTTCGCCAACAAGATCTGGAACGCGGCCCGTTTCGTGCACATGAACCTGGGTGAGACCGACCCATCGGCGGCAAACCCGGCGGAACTCAGCTTCACCGCGGCGGACGTCTGGATCCTGGGCCGCCTCCAGCGCACCGTCGAGGAGGTCACGCGCGCGTACGAGACCTACCGGTTCGACGACGCCGCGCGCAGCCTGTACCGCTTCCTGTGGAGCGAGTACTGCGACTGGTACCTGGAGATGGCCAAAGTACAGATCCAGCAGCCCGCCGCGGGGGGCCAATCCGTCTCCACGACCCGCTGGGTGCTCTGGTACGTCCTGGATCAGAGCTTGCGCCTCCTGCACCCCATCATGCCCTTCGTGACCGAGGAGGTGTGGCGGTCGCTGCCCCACCGGGGCGAGACGCTGATGTTGGGGCCGTGGCCGCAGGCCGATCCGCGCCGGATCCACGAGCAAGTCGACAGGCAGATAACGCTGGTGCAGGATGTTATCCGGGAGATCCGCAGCCTCCGCGCCGACCTTCGGCTGCCCCCGCACCACACCATCGGGGTCCACATCGCAGCACCGCCGGCCGAACGCGCGGTCCTGGAGGAAGCGAGCCCCTTCGTGCGCGCGCTGGCGCGGGCCGAGGTGAAGTGGTCGCCCGACGCCGACCGGCCCCATCCGGCCGCCTTGGGAGTGGTCGGGACCGTCGAACTGTACGTGCCGCTTGCCGCCGAGCAGGCCGAATCCCTGGCGGAGCGGGCGCGCAGCGAACTCGAAGACGTCGGCCGGGAACTCCAGCGGCTGGAACGCAGACTCGCAGACCCGATGTTCGTGGCCCGTGCGCCCGCAGAGGTGGTCTCCGCGGAGCGCGAGAGGCTCGCCGAGACGCAGCGCCGTGCCGACAGACTCCGGCGATACCTGGCGGGTTGACGGCCGGGGGTACGCGTGGCGACGGTCCTCAGGGTGGTGATCTTCGGTGCGCTGTTCGCGGCCGGGTTCGTCCTGGGCTTCCAGTCCACGCAGCGCGGGGCACCCGACGGCCCGCCGGCGGCCGTCCACCCGACCCCGACGCCCGCCTCGCCCCGACCGGCGACCGCGGCCCCGATGCGCTCGGGTGCTGCGACGTCTCGGGTCGTCGCGCCGCCCGCAGCGGCGTCCGCGTATCGCGTGCAGGTGGGAGCGTTCCGCAGCCGCTCCAATGCCGATGCGCTGGCCGCGGCGCTGCGGCGGGAGGGGTTCGCGGCCACCGTCCTGCCCGGGGAGTGGCTTCGCGTCGTCGTGGGGCCCTACGCATCCCGAGACCTCGCTGGACACGCCGCCGAGCGGCTGCAGCGGCGCGGCTACCCGGCGATCGTGCTTCCGGTGCGCTGAGGTGCGCGGCAGACACCGCCCACACCGCCAGGAGCGCGGCGATCCGATCGCGAACCTCTCCGTTCAGACTTCCCTCCGGAGGGCAGACGATGGTGAAACTGGTCGCCCTGTACCGGCCGCCGTCCGATCCCAAGGCGTTCGACGAGCACTACTTCAACGTGCACGTCCCCCTCAACGCCAAGACGCCGAACCTGCGCCGCGTGGAGATCTCACGCGTCACCGGTTCCCCGATGGGAGGACAGGCGCCCTACTACATGATGGCGGAGATGTACTTCGACGACGCGGAGGCGATGCGCGAGGCGCTGGCCTCTCCGGAGGCGCGGGCGGCGGGGCGTGATCTGATGTCCTTCGCTAGGGATTTGGTGGTCTTGATGACCGCGGAGGTCGTGGAGTGAGCGCACCGCGCCCGCCCTCACGTTCCGCCGGAGCCGGCGGCTTGGCCGCCGTGCGAAGAAGGTGAGAGTGATGGGCATGCGGTACGACTTCCGACCCCGTGCACCCTCCGACTTCGGTTTCCGCAGCATCGTCTACGAAAAGGACGGAGAGCGGGCCACCGTGGTGATCAACCGCCCGCACGTCCTCAACGCGCTGGACTTTGTCACGCTCAAGGAGATGTCGGCGGCATTCGAGGACGCCTCCTACGACGACCGGGTGCGTGTGCTCGTGCTGACGGGAGCGGGCGACCGTGCGTTCTGCACCGGCGCGGATCTGGACGAGCAGATGCAGTTCCTCAGCCGCCCGCACGACTACTGGAAGTGGATGGGGGCGTTCATCGAAGCGCACGACAGGCTGCGCAACTTGGGCAAGCCGACGGTGGCGCGGCTCAACGGCATGGTGGTGGGCGGGGGCAACGAGTTCAACATTGCCTGCGACCTCGCGGTGGCAGCCGACGACATCACGATCCGGCAAGTGGGGACGGCGCGCGGTAGCGTGGCGGCGGGGGGGGCCACGCAGTGGCTGCCGCTGGTGATCGGCGACCGCCGCGCGCGGGAGATGCTGTACTTGTGCGAGCCGATTTCCGCAGCCCAGGCGCTGGCGTGGGGCCTGGTGAACGAGGTGGTGCCGCGCCCGGAGCTCGACGCGGCGGTGGACCGCCTGGTGGGCAAGCTCGTCGACAAGCTGCCGGAGTGCACGCGCTACACCAAACAGCAACTGAACTTCTGGCGCGACTTGGCGTGGGGGCTCACCGTCGGCCACGCGCGGGACTGGCTGGCGCTGCACAGCGGGATGGCAGAGACCGCCGAGGGATTGCGTGCGTTCCACGACAAGCGCCCCGTGGACTACGCGATGCTCCGCGAGAGGCTGGCCCACCCGACACGGACATGCGCTTCGTGCGGCGCGGTCGCCCTGCCTGCCGAACACCGTTTCTGCGGAATGTGCGGGGCCGCGCTGGGAGCGAACGGGTAGGGCCTCATCGTCGGTCGACTCCCCTTCGGGTCGCGAGGTGCCTATGACCTTCGAGAACATCCTCACCAGCGTCACAGACGGCGTCGCCACCATCCAGATCAACCGGCCGAAGGTGCTCAACGCCCTCAACCGGCAGACGATGGACGAGATCGTCGCCGCGCTGCAGGCGTTCGACGCCGACGAAGCCGTCCGTGTGGTGATCCTGACCGGCGACGAGCGTGCCTTCGCCGCGGGCGCCGACATCAACGAATTCGCGGGCGCCACCCCCGTGCAGATGCTGCACGAATACCGGTTCGAGCAGTGGGAGCGCATCCGGCGTTTCCCCAAGCCGATCGTCGCAGCGGTCAGCGGCTTCTGCCTGGGCGGCGGGAACGAACTCGCGATGCTGTGCGACATCATCGTTGCCTCGGAGACCGCCCGCTTCGGGCAACCCGAGATCAACCTGGGCATCATGCCCGGTGCGGGCGGGACCCAGCGGCTGCCGAGGGCGGTGGGCAAGCACCGGGCGATGGAGTTGATCCTGACCGGCCGCCACCTCACGGCCCGGGAGGCGTACGATTGGGGCCTGGTCAACCGCGTCGTGCCGCCCGAGATGCTGCTGGACGAGGCACGCGCCCTGGCCCGGGAGATCGCCGCGAAGGCGCCGGTGGCCGTCCGCCTCGCCAAGGAGGCGGTGCTGAAGTCCCTCGACACGCCCCTGGAAGTGGGGCTGGACCACGAGCGGCGGTTGTTCTACCTGCTGTTCGGGACCGAAGACAAGGAAGAAGGGATCGCGGCCTTTCTGGAAAAGCGCAGGCCGGTGTTTCGGGGGCGATAGGAGGTCTGCGATGTCCACCTACGAGACGATCCTCTACGAGGTGAGCGACGGCGTCCTGACCGTCACGCTCAACCGACCGGAGGTGCTCAACGCGTTCAACGACCGCATGTCGCACGAGGTGCAGGACGCCCTGCGGCGGGCCGAGCGCGACAAGGCGGTCCGGTGCGTGGTGGTCACCGGCGCGGGGAAGGGGTTCTGCTCGGGCCAGGACCTCCGCGACCGGGCCGGCGACGAGTCGTTCTCCTTCGTCGACAGCCTGCGCCGACGCTACAACCCGATCATCCTGAAGCTGCGCACGATCGAAAAGCCCGTGATCGCCGCGGTGAACGGCGTGGCGGCGGGCGCGGGGTGCAGCCTGGCCCTGGCCGCCGACCTGCGGATCGCCTCGGAGACGGCGTCGTTCATCGAGGTGTTCGCTCGGGTGGGGTTGGTGCCGGATTCGGGCAGCACGTACTTCCTGCCACGGCTGGTGGGGCTGGGCAAGGCGTTCGAGATGTGCTACCTGACCGATCCCGTAAGCGCGGACGAGGCGGCCCGCATCGGACTCGTGAACTGGGTCGTGCCCCCCGCACAGCTGGAGGCCAAGACGCGCGAGGTGGCGGGCCGGCTGAGCCGGGGTCCCACAAGGGCGTACGCGCTCACCAAACGGGCCATCAACCGCAACCTGTTCTCGGATCTGGATTCGGCCCTCGACTACGAAGCCATGGTCCAGGAGATCGCGGGCCGCACGTCGGATCACCGGGAGGGTGTGGCGGCCTTCCTCGCCAAACGTGCGCCCTCCTACCTCGGTCGGTGAACCCCCCAGGCGTCGGCACAGCGGTCAAGAAGACCTGATGCGGCGGGTCGGCGTGGTCGGGGCGGGGACCATGGGCAGCGGCATCGCCCACGTCTGCGCGGTCTGCGGCTGCGACGTCGTCCTGTACGACACCACCGAGGAGTTCCTGCGCCGGGGCCTGTACCGCATCGCCCGTCAGATGGACGACGCGGTGAGCCGCAACAGGCTCAGCGCGTCGGCGCGCGATGCGGCGCGGGCGCGCATCGTCCCGACGCTGGACCTGAACGCCTTCGCGGGCTGCGACCTGGTCATCGAGGCCGCGCCGGAGGACCTCGCGATCAAGCAGGAGATCTTTCGCACCCTTGACGCGCTGGCCGACGACGCCATCCTGGCCTCGAACACCTCCTCGCTTTCGATCACCGAACTGGCCGCGGTCACGCGCCGTCCGGGCCGGGTGGCAGGACTGCACTTCTTCAACCCCGCCCACATCCTGCCGCTGGTGGAGGTGGTCCGCGGGGAGGCGACGTCCGACGAGACGGTGGCGGCTTTGGTCGCCTTCTGCCGGCGGATCGAAAAGACGCCGGTGGTCGCCGCGGACACTCCCGGGTTCATCGTCAACCGCGTCGCGCGGCCGTTCTACGGGGAGGCCCTGCGGATCGTCGGGGAGGGACTGGCCGACGTGGCGACCGTCGACAGCGCGGTGCGCGACGGCGGCGGGTTCCGCATGGGACCGTTCGAGCTGATGGACCTGATCGGGATCGACGTCAACTTCGCGGTCACGCGTTCGGTGTACGAAGCGTTCTTCGGTGAGCCGCGGTACCGACCCCACCCGATCCAAAGACGCATGGTCGCCTCCGGGCGTCTGGGACGCAAGACCGGCAGGGGCTTTTACGAGTACGGCAACGCGCAGAGGACGCCACCGCCCCTGCTGGAGCCGCAGCAGGCTCCGGCGGGCCCCTACGCGGTCTGCGGAGGGGAGATGGCCGACGAACTGACCGAACACCTGCGCGGCCGCGGGCACGCGGTCCTCCGGCCCCTGCGCGGGCAACCGCCCCGCGGCGTGGCTGCGGTGTTCGTGGTCGAACCCGATCGCGGGTCGATGCGCGAGTGGATCGGAGCGGTCGACGACGGCGATCCTGGAGTGCCGGTGCTGGCCGGCTGTCTGACCGCGAGCCGCGCGGAGGTCGCGTCGTGGTCGCAGTTGCCCCAGCGCGTGCACGGCTTTGTCGCTCTCCCCCCGCTGCGCGACCGCGGGGTCGTGGAGTGGATCGGCTGCGGTGAACCTCCCGCGACGCTGTGGGCGCTGGGGCTGCCGGCGCTGCGCGTGGGCGACGCCCCCGGAGGGATCCTGGCCCGCATCCTCGCGATGCTCGTGAACGAGGCAGCGTTCGCCTACGCGGAGGGCGTGGCATCTGCCGCGGAGATCGACACTGCGATGCGGCTGGGCACCAACTATCCGCGCGGTCCGTTCCGGTGGGCCGAAGACATCGGGGTGGGGCTGGTCGCGGGGATCCTCGCCGCGCTGCACGGGTATTATGGGGAGGAGCGGTACCGCACGGCGCCGCTGCTGCGGCGGGCGGCGCTGGCGGGCCGGTGGCCTTCGGAGATCGGGGGCGGCGAGGGCTAGCCCGTGCGCGAAGTCGTGATCGTGGACGCGGTGCGGACGCCGGTGGGACGCTACGGCGGCGCACTGCGGGACGTCCGTCCGGACGACCTGGCCGCGACGGTGATCCGGGCCTTGGTGCAACGCACCGGCATCGATCCGTCTCGGATCGAGGACGTCGTGCTGGGCTGTGCCAACCAGGCCGGCGAGGACAACCGCAACGTGGCGCGCATGGCGGTGCTGCTAAGCGGGCTGCCGGTACAGGTCGCGGGGCAGACGGTCAACCGTCTGTGCGGTTCGGGGTTGCAGGCCGTCAACACCGCCTACCATGCGATCCGCTGCGGCGATGCGGACGTGATGATCGCCGGCGGCGTCGAGAGCATGACGCGCGCCCCGTTCGTCATGGCCAAGGCCGCGGAGGCCTGGAGCCGCCGGGTCGAGATCTACGACACCACGATCGGCTGGCGCTTCACCAACCCACGTCTGGCCGAGATGTACCCACCGTATTCGATGGGCGAGACCGCGGAGAACGTCGCAGAACGCTACGGGATCTCGCGGGAGGAGCAGGACCGATTCGCGATGCTGAGCCAGCAGAGGGCGGCGGCGGCGATCGCTGCGGGCCGCTTCCGCGACGAGATCGTGCCCGTGGTGGTGCCACGCGACCGGGGCGATCCCGTGATCGTGGACACCGACGAGCACCCCAGACCCGACACCACCCTGGAGAAGCTGGCGTCGCTGCGCCCGGCGTTCCGCAGCGGAGGCAGCGTGACGGCAGGCAACTCTTCGGGCATCAACGATGGCGCCGCGGCGCTGCTGATGATGGACGCTGCGACCGCGGCTGCGCTGGACGTGCGGCCGCTGGCGCGCGTCGTGGCGACCGCCGTGGCCGGCGTCGACCCCGCGATCATGGGGATCGGACCGGTGCCGGCGACGCGCAAGGCGCTGACGAGGGCGGGGCTGCGCATCGAGCAGATCGATCTGGTCGAGCTGAACGAGGCGTTCGCCGTGCAGGTCCTGGCGTGCGCGCGAGAACTCGGCATCGACATCGACCGGCTGAACCCCAGCGGCGGCGGCATCGCGCTCGGCCACCCGCTGGGCGCGAGCGGCGCGCGCATCCTCACGACGTTGGTGTGGGAGATGCGGCGGCGCGAAGCACGCTACGGACTGGCGACGATGTGCATCGGGGTCGGCCAGGGGATCGCGACGATCGTGGAACGCGTGAGTGGGTAGACGACGCGCCCAGCCGCCGTTCGGTGACCACGATTCCGAAGGGAGGCAACGCCGTGAGGACCGCAACCGAGCGCACCTACCATCCGCTGCACATCGGGGGCGCCGAGGTGGACACGCCGCAACGCTACGAGGTCACCAACCCGTCCACGAACGAGGTGATGGCTGAGGTCGCACTCGCCACCGCCGAGGAAGTCGATCGCGCCGCGGGTGCGGCGCGGGCAGCGTTCGAGGGGGAGTGGGCGAGGACCGCGCCGGCCAAGCGCGGCCAGATCCTGGCACGGGTCGCGTCCCTGATCCGCGAGAGGGGAGCCGACCTGGCCCGCACCGAGACCCTCAACGTCGGCAAGGCGATCGCCAGCGCGCAGGCGGAGGTCGAGGTCGCAGCGGCGACGTTCGAGTTCTTTGCGGGCGCTGCGAACAAGATCTACGGCGAGACGCTGGGCGGTCCGTTCCCCGGGTCCTTCGCGTACACAGTGCGGGAGCCGGTAGGCGTGGTCGGGGCGATCGTGCCCTGGAACTACCCGCTGATGCTGGCAGCGTGGAAGATCGCGCCGGCGCTGGCGGCGGGCAACACCGTCGTACTGAAGCCTTCGCCCCTGACGCCGCTCACGGCCCTGGCGCTGGCGCGGCTGTGCACGGAGGCCGGTTTACCTGCGGGCGCGGTGAACGTCGTCACCGGGGACGTGGAGATCGGTCGCGCGCTCGTCGAACATCCTGGGGTCGACAAGGTGACCTTCACGGGCAGCACGGCGAATGGCGCCCGGGTGATGGCGGCGGCGGCGGGGACGATCAAGCGCGTGTCGCTGGAACTGGGCGGAAAGTCTCCGAACATCGTGTTCGCCGACGCGGACCTGGAGGCGGCGGCGGCCGGGTCGGTGTGGGCCGCATACTACAGCGCCGGCCAGTCCTGTGAGGCGCGCACTCGGCTGCTCGTCGCCGCGCCCGTCTACGACGACTTCCTCGCGATGCTGGTCGAAAAGACCCGGCGTGTGGTGGTCGGCGATCCGCTGGACCCAAAGACGATGATGGGGTCGTTGATCTCGCGGGCGCACCTCGAGCGCGTGCACGGCTACGTAGAGGCCGCGCGCGCGGAGGGTGCCGAGGTCGTGGTGGGAGGATCGCGCGCCACCGAGGGCTGGCTGGAGCGCGGGAACTTCTACCTGCCGACCGTGCTGGCCGATGTCCGCAACGAGATGAAGGTCGCCCAGGAGGAGGTCTTCGGACCGGTCCTGGCGGTCCTGCGCTTTTCCACCGAGGATGAGGTCGTCGCGATGGCCAACGACGTGCCCTACGGGCTGGCCGCGACGGTGTGGACGTCGGACGGAGCCCGCGGACACCGGCTCGCGCAGCGCATCCGGTCGGGCACCGTCGGGGTGAACACGCCGTTCGTGGCGTTCCCGGGTCTTCCGTTCGGAGGGTTCAAGCAGTCGGGGTTCGGCCGCGATCAGGGGCTGCAGACGCTGCACGAGTACACAGAGACCAAGACCGTGCTGTGGAACACACGGGAGCGCCCGGCTCTGCCGTGGAAGCTCTAGCGGCCGCCAACGGATGGCACCTGCTATAATGGAACGGCCCTGAGGGTCGGCCACCCTCAGGCGTCTTTTTGTACGTCGGCCACGGCGAACGCGGAGGAGCCCGAATGCGATCCCACCCGGTTCGGCTACTGGTGATCCTGCTGATCGCCGCTACCGCCTTCCAGGTTGTCTTTCGCCCGATCCGGTTGGACGGCTGGACGCCGATGCTCCAACCCCTCCAGCCCCAGATCCGTCTGGGACTGGACCTGCAGGGAGGTACTCGGCTGGTGCTGGAGGCGCAGAGCGCCCCCGGGATCGAGGTGACGCCGGACAAGGTGGACGCGGCGATGCGCGTCATCGAGAACCGCATCGACGCGCTGGGCGTAGCCGAGCCGCTGCTGCAGCGACAAGGGGACAACCGGATCATCGTGGAGTTCCCGGGCCTGCAGGACCCCGAGCGGGCGAAGCAGCTGATCGGGCGGACGGCCCTGCTGGAGTTCGTGGACACCGGCGCGCAGAGCCTGCCGCAGGGCGCGGAGTGGACCGCGGACAACCGGCGCGTGCGCCTGCCCGACGGGCGGACGATCGATCTTCCCAAGAAGGTGATCGTGACCGGAGCCGACCTCCGCGACGCGAGCGCGGAGTTCGACCAGAACCAGCTCGCGTGGCTCGTGCGGTTCCGATTCGCCGGTGAGGGCGCGCGCAGGTTCGAGGAGCACACCGCCCAGGCCATTGGGCAATACCTGACGATCGTGCTGGACAACCGTGTGATCTCCTCCCCGGTCATCCGTGCCCGCATCCCCGGGGAGGGCGTGATCGAAGGCAACTTCACCGCCGCCGAAGCCGGTGACCTCGCGATCCTGCTGCGCGGCGGAGCCCTGCCGGTACCGGTGGAGGTCGTGGAGGAACGGACCGTCGGGCCCACGCTGGGGAGGGACTCGATCGAGAAGAGCCTGCGTGCCGGCTGGATCGCCGCTGCGACCGTCGTGCTGTTCATGGGTATGTACTACCACCTGTCCGGTGTCCTCGCGTCGACGATCCTGACGATCTACATGCTCACCGTGCTCGCGATCTTTTCCTTGATTGGTGCCACCCTCACCCTTCCCGGCATCGCCGGGCTGATCCTCAGCCTGGGCCTGGGCGTGGACGGCAACGTCATCGTGTTCGAGAAGATGAAAGAAGAGTTGCGCATGGGCAAGACGCTGCGCGCTGCGATCGATGCGGGCTGGCGACGGGCCATCTCCACCATCGTGGACGCGAACGTGACGACGTTGCTGGGCGCAGTCGTGCTGTGGTGGCTGGGCAGCGGCCCGATCCGGGGTTTTGCCGTCACGCTGGTGATCGGGGTCTCGGTCTCGATGGTGACGGTGATCCTGCTGACCCGCTGGCTGGTGGAGGCCACTGCCGGGTTCGGATGGGGGCGGGCGCTGACGACGATGGCGCGCCTGCCGCAGACCGCGGCGGAGGCGGCGTCATGAAAGCCTGGGACCTGATCGGCCGGCGACGCTGGCTGTATTTGATCTCGGCGTGCCTGGTCCTGCCCGGCGTCGTCGCGATCGCCGTCAACGTCGCCGCGGGCCGTCCTGCGTTGAACTGGGGCGTGGACTTCACCGGCGGCACACTGGTGAACCTGCGCTTCGAAGATTCCCGCGTGACCACCGGACAGGTCCGGGCCGCGCTCACCCCGCTGGGGCTGCGCGACGCGATCATCCAGCAGACGCCCGGCACTGCGGACGTCTCCATTCGGACGCGCCACCTCGAGGAGGCCGAGCGGGCGCGGATGCTGCGCGCCGTGCGCGACGGCGCGGGGGCGTTCACGATCCTCAGCGTGGACGACGTCGGCCCCAAGATCGGACGCGAGCTGCGGAACATCGCGATCATCGGGCTCGCGATCGGGTTGATCCTGCAGGTCGCCTACGTGACCGTCCGGTTCCGGTCGGTGCGCTTCGCGCTGGCCGCCGACGTGGCGTTGCTGCACGACGTGCTGCTGGTGATCGGTGCCTACGCGCTGCTGCGTGCGACCGTCGACAGCAGCTTCGTCGCGGTGCTACTCACCGTCGTCGGATATTCGATCAACGACACGATCGTGGTGTTCGACCGCATCCGGGAAAACCTGGACATGCGAACCCGGGAGCCGTTTCCGACCCTGGTGAACCGCAGCATCCTCGAGTCCCTGGTGCGATCCATCAACACGAGCCTGACGACGCTGTTGGCGATCGGCGCGGTCTACGTCTTCGGCGGCCCGACGATCCGGGACTTCGCGTTCGGGCTCACGGTCGCGGTCCTGACCGGGGCTTACTCGTCGATCGGCGTCGCCGGGCCGCTGCTGGTGGACATGCAGCTGCGGGGCGAACGGAAGTCCGCCGCGCCGCAGCCGAAGCCGGCTCCGCAGCCGCAGCGGGAACTCGCGACGGCGAACCGGCGGAATCGGCGACGGTAGGGAAGGACCGGCCGCCGGCCATCGGATGCTCGAAGCCGCATATCGCTACGCCCTGGACAACCAGGCCTTCTTCTGGGAGGCGGTCGGAACGCACGTGCGTCTGAGCGGGACGGCGCTGGTGATCGCGTGTGGGCTGTGTTTGCCGCTGGGGCTGTATGCGGCGCGCCGACGTCCGCTCTCCGCACAGATCTTGCACCTGGTCAACGGGCTGCGCGTGGTCCCGAGTCTGGCGACACTGTTCCTCGCGCTGCCCTACCTGGGTCTGGGTTTTTTGCCGGCGCTGGTCGCGCTCACGATCCTGGCCTGCCCCCCAATCCTCGCGAACACCGAGGCGGGCTTTCGGAGTGTGGACCGGGCCGTCGTCGAAGCCGCGCGGAGCATGGGGATGGACGGGCGGCAGGTCCTGTGGCGGGTGGAGGTCCCCCTCGCGCTTCCCGTCATCGTCGGCGGCGTCCGCACAGCGGCCGTCGAGGTGACGGCAAGCGCGACGCTGGCAGCGTTCATCGGGGGCGGCGGGTTGGGGGACTTCATCTATCGCGGGTTCGCGCTGTTCGACGTGTCCGTGATGCTCGTGGGTGCGGTTCCCGTCGCGGCGTTGACGATGCTGACCGAGGGGACGCTGGCGGCGACGCAGCGGTGGCTGCAGTGGGCGACCGGAAGTGCCTGAGCGACGGGCCGGGGATGGAACTCGTCAGACGAGGGGGAGCTGATGCGAACGCGCATGCTCGTGTTGCTGTTGGGCGTCGTCCTGGCGGCGGTCGGGTGCGCCCGACGAGGCGGGGAAGCACCGACGGTCCGGGTCGGGTCGAAGGACTTTACCGAGGCGTTCATCCTCGCGGAGATGTACGCGCTGCTGCTGGAAGACGCAGGGTTCCGGGTGGAACGGAAGTTCAACCTCGGCGGCACGCCGGTGGCGCACGAAGCGCTGCTCAAGGGTGAGATCGACCTGTATCCGGAGTACACCAGCACCGGGTTGCTGACCGTGCTGAAGGAGCGGCCGCTGCCCAACGCGCAGGCGGTCGTCGAGGCGGTGCGCAACGGATACCGGCAGAAGTTCGACTTGGTGTGGCTGGAGCCCGCACCGTTCAACAACACGCAGGCGCTGGCCACCACGCGGGAGGTGTCCGAGAGGTACGAGATCCGCACGTACTCCGACCTCGCGCGCAGAGCGAGCGAGCTGCGTCTGGGTGCGCCGGCGGAGTTCGCCGAGCGCGAGGACGGGATCAAGGGGCTGCAGCAGGCATACGGCGGATTCCGCTTCAAGGAGTTCCGCCAGCTGGGCACCGGCAGCCTGCGGTACGAGGCGCTCGTCAACGGTCAGGTCGACGTGGTCGTGGCGTTCGGGACCGACGGGCAGATCAGCGGATTGGGGCTGGTGCTGCTGCGCGACGACAAGAACTTTTACCCGGTCTACCAGGCGGCTCCGGTCGTGCGGGCCGAAGTGCTCGAGAGATATCCGAAGATCGCCGATGCTCTCAACAAACTCGCCCCCTCCTTGACGGACGCCATCATGGCGGAGCTGAACTGGAGAGTGGACGGCCCTGAGAAGAGGGAGTTCGCGGTCGTCGCGCGCGAGTTCCTGGAGGAGAGAGGACTGATCCGGAAGCGATAGCCGACGCCGTGGTCGGTGGGCGGTGACCGGTCCCGGCGGACGGCTGTCGGTGCCCCGCGGACCCATGACCGCCATCGCGATCGAGCACGTCACCAAGCGCTTTTCGGGCTCGCCCCGGCCTGCGGTGGACGACTGCAGTCTGTCCGTCGACGCCGGAGAGCTCACGGTGCTGCTGGGACCCTCCGGCTGCGGCAAGACGACCCTGCTGAAGCTGATCAACCGGCTGTACGAGCCTGACAGCGGCCGCATCCTCATCGGCGGCGACGACATCCGCTCCCAACCTCCCACCCAGCTGCGCCGCCGCATCGGGTACGTAATCCAACAGATCGGCCTGTTCCCGCATCTGAGGGTGGAGCAGAACATCGCCGTCGTCCCGGAACTGCTGGGCTGGCCCCGGGCAAGGATCGAGGCGCGGATCGACGAGTTGCTCGATCTGGTCGGCCTGCCGCGCGAGTACCGCCGCCGCCGTCCGCGCGAGCTGTCGGGCGGGGAGCAGCAACGGGTGGGGCTGGCGCGGGCCCTGGCCGCCGATCCGGCGATCATGCTGATGGACGAGCCGTTCGGCGCAGTCGACGCGATCACCCGCGCGCGGCTGCAGGACGAACTGCGGGCCATCCAGCGGAAGCTGCGCAAGACGATCGTCTTCGTGACGCACGACGTCGACGAGGCGCTGCGGCTGGCCGACCGGATTGCGGTGATGCGGAACGGCCGCATCGTCCAGCACGACCGGCCCCTGGCAATCCTGACCCGGCCGCGCGACGCGTTCGTCGCCGAACTGCTGGCCAGCGACGACGTGTTGCGCCACCTCAGCCTGATGCCGGTGGCGTCGGTCCTGCGAGGGGACGCTGCGCGGGGCGGGGACGTCTTGGGGGACGTGGCGACGGTGAGGGCGGACGATGACCTGCGCTCGGCCCTCTCGGTCCTCCTGCGGACGGACGTGGCCTCCGTGATCGTAGTCGGTGACGGCGGGGTGGTCGTGGGGCGGGTGGGGCTCGAGGACATCCGGAACGTGCTGAGAAGGTAGCCGGGATCTCGGCGAGGCGACGGTGCGCTACGCCCTGGAACATCCGGACGTCGTGCTGACCCTGCTGGGACAGCACGCCTGGCTCGTGCTGGTGTCGCTGGGCATCGCGGCGGCGATCGCCCTGCCACTGGGCGTCGCCGCGGTTCGCGTGCGGGGTCTGCGCGGACCGCTGCTGGCGGTGCTCGGCGTGCTGTACACGGTCCCGAGCCTGGCGCTGTTTGTATTGCTGATCCCGCTGATGGGCCTCGGCCGTCTGCCCGCGGTCACCGCGCTGGTGACGTACGCGCAGATCATCCTCGTGCGCAACGTCGTGGTGGGACTGGACGCGGTGGACCCGGCGGTGGTGGAGGCCGCGCGGGGCATGGGGATGAGCCCCTGGCAGACCTTCTGGCGGGTCGAATTCCCCCTGGGTCTGCCGGTGATGCTCGCCGGGCTGCGGGTCGCCGTGGTCGCCGTGATCGCCATCGCAGCGGTCGCCGCGTTCATCAACGCCGGAGGGTTGGGCGTGCTGCTGTTCCAGGGTGTGTCCCAGGGCCACCGGGACAAGATCGTCACCGGCGCGATGGCCGTATCGTCGCTGGCACTGGCGGCCAGCGCAGCCGTGCGCGCTCTGGAGCAGCGCGCCGCCCGACCGCTCAGGTGATGGGCGCGACGGCTGACAGCCGACGGCGATCGTGCTAGACTCTCGCCAACCCGATGCGAGGGTTGCTGGCCGTCCTCCTCGTACTGGCCGTGCTGGCGGTGCTGCTCGTTCTGAGCAACGCGCACGACGTCACGCCGGTATCCTTGCGGTTGGCCTTCTGGTGGTTGCCCCCAACCACGGTGCCGGTGGCGATCGTGGGTGCGCTGTTTGTGGGCGCTGCGATCGCGGGGCTGCCCATGCTGGTCGCCAACGTGCTGTTGCGTCGGCGGGTGGCCCACCTGGAGCAGTCGGCCGCCCGGACCGCGCCCGCAACCGTGGAGGATACGCAGCGCATCGGATCCGGACACGGAGCATGAGGTCGTCCCGGTTGCGCCGGCTCGGGCGTCGCGACTGACGATGACACGCTGGAGGATCAGCCCGCTCCTTCCCGAAAGCCGACACCTCGCAACGGCCCTAGGCATTGCCCCCATCACCGCGCAGGTCCTCGCCCTGCGCGGGTACCGGGATCCGGTGTGTGCCCGGGCGTTCTTAAGCCCTTCGCTGGGCGAACTTACCGATCCGGACCGCATACCCGGCCTGCCGGAGGCCGCCCGGGTGGTGCTGAGGGCGGCGCGCGCCGGCGCCAAGATCACGGTCTACGGAGACTACGACGCGGACGGGGTGTGCGCGACTGCGATCCTGGTGCGGGGCCTGCGCGCGCTGGGTTTCGACGCGCACACGTTCATCCCGCACAGGATGCGCGACGGCTACGGTCTCGCGGAGTCCGCCGTCCGGGCGATTGCCGAGGACGGCACGCGCCTGTTGGTCGCGGTCGACTGCGGCATCGGCGCCGTCCGGGAGATCGCCCTCGCGCGGCGGCTGGGGATGGAGGTCGTCGTCATAGACCATCACGAACCGCCCCCCGTCCTGCCGGAGGCCGACGCCGTGGTGGACCCCAAGGTCGGGGGATCGGGGTCGGGGGGTGGGGACGGGCGGGCGGCGTTTTCGGACTACTGTGCTTCCGGGCTCGCCTGGATGCTGGTGCGGGCGCTGCGGCGCCGTACGGGGGCGGCCCCGTCGGAAGACCTCCTCGAGCTTGTCGCCCTCGCGACGATCGCCGACGTCGTGCCGCTCGTCGGCGACAACCGGATCCTGACCCGTGCCGGCCTCGAACGGCTCGCGGCATCGCCTCTGGTCGGTGTCCGGGCGCTGCTAGGTTCGGCGGGCCTGGCACCCGAGCGCCGTCCGGTCTCCGCCGACGACGTCGCCTGGAAGGTCGCCCCCCGCATCAACGCCTCCGGCCGGGTCGAGTCGGCGTCCGAGGCACTGACCCTGCTGCTCACGGACGATCCCGAGGAAGCCGGCCGGCTGGCCGACGCGCTGAACCGGTACAACGTGCGCCGACAACAGTTGCAGGACCGCGTCCTGGCCGAAGCCGTCGCGGCGGTGACCGAACTCGGGCTGGACCGAGGGGCCGGCATCGTCGTGTGGGGGCAGGACTGGCACGCCGGCGTGGTCGGGATCGCGGCCGCGCGCGTGCGGGAGACGTTCTACCGCCCCTCGGTCTTGCTGGCGGTAGAAGGTGAGGTGGCGCGCGGGTCCGCCCGGGGTGTGCCGGGGCTGAACCTGGTCGAAGCGCTGCACGACTGCCGGGACCTGCTGGACCGCTTCGGCGGGCACGCTTCCGCGGCGGGGGTCACCGTCGCTGCCGACCGCCTGGAAGCGTTTCGCGAACGCTTCGAGCGGGCCGTGCGGGCGCGCCTGTCCCCGGACGACCTGGTTCCCGTCGTGGAGGTCGACGCCGAAGCGCGGCTGGAGGAGATCGACGGGGCGCTGGCGGCCGAACTGGAGTCGCTGGCGCCGTTCGGTGCCGGGAACCCGCGTCCGGTGATCGCGCTGCGGGGGCTGCGTCCGGTGGCGGTCTCTGTGGCCGGGGGTGAGCACCTGCGGCTGCGCCTGACGGACGGCGAGCGCTACCTGGACGCGTTCGCCTTCCGGGGTGCCGAACTGGCGGAGGTGTTGGCGTTCACCGAACCCGTAGTCGACGTGGCCGGCAGCCTGGAGCGCGACCGGTGGGGCGAAGTGGAGGGGCCGCGCCTTTTGCTCGAGGACCTGCAGACGCCCGGGGTCGACCTGGAGCGCGTGCTGTCCGACGCCGGCGTCCTCACCGGGCGGCTGTTCGAGCGCAGCGAGGAGTACCTGAGCGGGGCGTACCGCGGGATCGAGGAGGCGGCTTCGTTCTACACCAAGGTCGTCGGCGTAACGTTCGAAGACCGCCAGGCGGTGGTAGGCCGGCTCGCACCCGGTGAGCCGCTGGTGCTTGAACGAGAGCCTGACAACCCGCACGATCCCCACGCCATCCGCGTCCGCCGTGCCGACGGTGAGCAGGTCGGCTACCTGGCGGCGGTACTGGCCGGCCGCATCGCGCCGACGATGGATCGGGGGGCGCGGTACCGGGCGACGGTGACCCAGGTCACCGGTGGCGGGGACCGGTCGTTGGGCGTCAACGTCTTGATCGAGCGTATCGAAGAGGCGACCGACGGCGGACCCTCACGGCCGCAACTGGTGCGCATGGCGCTGGCGGCGGCCGGTGGCGACGAGCAGATCGAGCGGCTGGGCCTGCACCTGCTCCATCGCCCCCTCGGATCGACCGAGCCCCGACAGTGGGCCGCGCGCGCTTTGCACGCGGACCGAACGGTGCTCGTGGCGGGTCCGGGCCGCGGAGCCTGGGTGGCGCTGTTGCTGGTCGCCGCAGCACGCGCGATCGGCGGCGAACGCGTCGTGTGCCTGTTGCCCACCGACGAGGTTTGCGATGCCCGCTGGGAGGGCTGGCGGCCGCGCCTGGCCTCGGTGGGCGTGCGTGCAGTGAGGCTGCACGGCACGGTCGGCGGCCGCGAGAGGACACGGGCCCTGGAAGCCGTGCGCTCCGGTCAGACCGACGTGGTGTTCACCACGTTGGCGTACCTACACGGTGGCGATGCCGAGGTCGTGCTGCCCGAGCGGGCCGCGGTCGTGGGCGACGGGTTCGGCGAGCCAACTCCTCCGGAAGTGGTGGTGGCGCGCAACCCCGGCCCGGTGCTGTGGTGCGTGTGGGACCCGCGTGCTGCAGCGCCGGAGGGGTGGATGGGGCTGTACGCGACACAGGCACGGACCGGGGTGCGCATCCAGGACCGGCGTGGTTCCGCCGAGCGGGGGGCGATCCTCGATCGGATCCTGGCCGCAGGCGAGAGCGCCGTCGTCTTCGAGTCGGATGCCCGCAGCGCTGTCCAGACCGCATCCAACCTGCGCGCGCGTGCACCGTACCGGGTCACCTACGATCACGACCGCCTCCCGCGCCGCATCCGCCAGACGTTGTACAGTCTCCTGTCGCAGGGGAAGATCCGCTGCCTGGTGTGCGCGGGCGCGGTGCCCGAGGAGGCCGAGATCGCAGGAGTCCGCCACCTGGTCTGGCTGGCCCCGCCGTCCCGGGAGGGGTTCCTCCTGCGGGCGGCCGCCGCGGGCAGGGGTCGGGAATCGGTCACCATGCACCTGCTGTACGGGCCGGCCGATGCCGAACGTGCGCGCAGGGCCGTCCAGACGACGCATCCCACACGGGCGACCGTCGCGGCGGTGTACCGGATTCTGAGGCGGAAGGGGTCGTCGGCGCGCTGGCCGGACGCCGACCTGGCCGAAGCGATCCGCACGACGACGGGCTTGGATCCGACCGAACTCGTGCCTGCGGTCCTGGAGATCCTCGAACAGGCCGGCATCCTCAGCCGGGAGCGGGTGGACGGCGGGTGGACGGTCAACCTGCCCGAGGCGGACGGCAGGCGGGACCTGGGGCTCTCCATCCGGTTCGCCGAAGGGGAGCGCACCCGCGCGGCGCGGGAAGAAGGGATCCGGTGGTCGTTGGCGGCGTCTGCGATGCAGATCCTGGAGGCGGTGGCCGCGCCCTCGGTTGCTTCGGGAGCGCCGTCGGGTGCAGGATAAGGTATGGCGACGCGTGCGTCGCGTACGGTGCGTCAGGTCGAGCTGCCCGAGCCGGTGCGGCGGCTGGTCGAGCGCGTCCGCGAGGTCCATCCCAACGCGGACGCCAACCTCTTGCACCGGGCTTACGTGTTCGCGGCCGAGGCCCACGAGGGCCAGCAACGGCGGTCCGGTGAACCGTACGTCCTACACTCCGTCGCGGTGGCCCAGATCGTCGCCGACCTCCGGCTGGATCCCGTGACGGTGGCCGCGGCCCTCCTGCACGACGTCCCCGAGGACACCCGACACACCCTGGACGAGGTGCGTGCGACCTTCGGCGAGGAGATCGCCAACCTGGTCGATGGGGTGACCAAACTGGGAAAGATCCAGTGGAAGACCCGCGAGGAGCGGCAGGCCGAGAACCTGCGAAAGATGTTCCTCGCGATGGCCTCGGACGTCCGCATCATCCTCATCAAGCTCGCCGACCGGCTGCACAACCTGCGCACGATCGCCGTCATGCCGGCGGACCACCAGCGGCGCAAGGCGCAGGAGACCCTGGAGATCTACGCTCCGCTGGCCAAACGGCTGGGCATCGGCCAGTTGCAGAACGAACTCGAGGACCTGGCGTTTGCGATCCTCGAACCCGAAGCCTACAAGGAGATCACCGAGGCCCTGGCCGAGGCGCGGGCGCAGCAGGAGGACGTCCTGCGCGGCGTCAGCGACGAGCTGTACCGCGAGCTGAACCGGGCCGGCATCCGCGTGGAGCGACAGAACATCACCGCGCGACCCAAGCACGCCTACAGCCTGTACCGGAAACTGCAGCGGCCCGAATACCAGGGGCGCAGCGTGTCGCGGGTGTACGACCGGCTGGGCGTACGGGTGATCGTCGACGACGAGAAGGACTGCTACGCCGCCCTGGGCGTGGTCCACTCGCTGTGGCGGCCGATCCCGGGCGAGTTCGACGACTACATCGCCAACCCCAAGCCCAGCGGCTACCAGTCGTTGCATACGGCGGTGATCTACCGCGGCGTGCCTCTGGAGATCCAGATCCGCACGCACCGCATGCACCAGGAGGCTGAGTACGGGATCGCGGCCCACTGGCGCTACAAGGAAGGGCGCGCGGCCGGGCGCGACCGAGCGTTCGAGGAGAAGCTCTCCTGGATCCGACAGCTGCTGGAGTGGCACCAGGAGATGCAGGACGCGCAGGAGTTCATGCGCTCGGTCAAGTTCGACCTGTTCCAGAACGAGGTCTTCGTCTTCACACCCAAGGGAGACGTGATCGACCTCCCCAGCGGCGCAACGCCGGTGGACTTCGCGTACCGGATCCACACGGACGTCGGCCACCGCTGCGTCGGTGCGAAGGTGAACGGCCGGCTGGTGCCGCTCAGCCACCGGCTGCGCAGCGGCGACATCGTCGAGATCCTCACCTCGAAGACGTCGGCCGGGCCCAGCCGGGACTGGCTGTCGTTCGTCGTCACGAGCAACGCGCGCAACAAGATCAGGCAGTGGTTCCGCAAGCAGCACCGCGAGGAGAACATCGCGCGCGGCCGTGAGCTGCTCGAGCGCGAACTGCGGAGGCTGGGTGCGCTGTCGTCGCTGATGAAATCGGAGCGGTTGCGCCAGGCCGCCGAGCGGTTGCAGCTGCCCACCGAAGAGGACATGCTCGCGGCGCTGGGCAACGGCGACCTGTCGCTGCTGCAGGTGGTGCAGGCGCTGCAGGGCGACGAACGAGTCGCTTCCGAGGAAGCGGTGGAGTCGCCGGTGACCCAAGCGGCGCCGGAGGCGCCGCGGGGTCTGCGGGTCCGGGGCGTCGAGAACGTGCTGATGACGCTGGCCCGCTGCTGCATGCCGCTGCCGGGAGATCCGGTGGTGGGCTATATCACGCGAGGCCGTGGGGTCACGATCCACAGGCGCGACTGCCGCAACATCACCTACCTCCGCGGCCGCCCCGAGCGCCTCATCGAGGTCGAGTGGGAACCGTCGGCCGACGGAACGTATCCGGTGGAGGTTCAGGTCGAAGCGATGGACCGCGTCGGGCTGCTGAAGGACGTGCTGGCCGCCGTTGCTGACGCGCGCACAAACGTCATCTCGGTCAACGCCCGCGTGCGGAAGGACAAGGTGGGTGTCATCAACCTGACGCTGGACATCCGCAACGTCGGCCAGCTCACCGCCGTCATGCAGCGCATCGGCAAGATGCCAGACGTCTATCGGGTCGAGCGCGTGGTGTCGGCCTAGCTCCGCCGACCGTCCCCGTCGGGCGGCGCGAGACGACTTCGACGGGCGTAGCGTGCGGTGCGGCGGGGGAGGCGGACGAGAGGAGGAAGACCATGGGTCTGCTGTCCGGGCGCAACGCGCTCGTCATGGGGGTCGCAAACCGTTGGAGCATCGCGTGGGGGATCACGCAGGCCTTCCTCCGCGAGGGCGCACGCTTCGTGTTCACCTGCGAAGAACGCAACGAGGACACGGTGCGCAAGCTGGTGGCCGACCTGTCGGATGCTGTGGTTATCCGCTGCGACGTGACGCAGGACCAGGACCTGGAGCGGCTGCGGGAGGAGTTGCGCCGCTCGGTCGAGCGCGTGGACGTGCTCGTGCACAGCATCGCATTCGCAAAGACCGAAGACCTGCGCGGGCGGTTCGTCGACACGAGCCGAGACGGCTACCTGCTGGCACACAACGTCAGCGCGTACTCCCTGGTGGCGGCTGCCCGCACCGTCGAGCCGTTGATGCCCCGGGGCGGCGCGATCGTCACGCTCACGTTCGCTGCCAGCGGGCGGGTGTTTCCGAACTACAACGTCATGGCCACGGCCAAGGCTGCGCTGGAGACGTCGGTGCGCTACCTGGCCTACGAGCTCGGGGAGAAGGGCATCCGCGTGAACGCGATCTCCGCCGGCCCCATCAAGACGGCGTCCGCGCGCGCGGTGGCGGGGCTGTCGGGGTTCATCGAGGCCTACGCGCAGAGGGCACCGCTGCGTCGCACCGTGGACCAGGAGGAGGTCGGGGATGCGGCGGTGTTGCTGTGCTCCGACCTGGCGCGCGGTGTGACGGGACAGGTGTTGTTCGTCGACGCCGGCTACCACGTGATGGGGATATAGGGGAATGGGTGGTCCGCTTCGCGAGGATCGAAGAGTGGCCAGAACGGCGCAGCGCGTCTCGCTGTTCCAGGAGTCGGTCATCCGGGAAATGACCCGGCTGAACAACCTGCACGGGGGAATCAACCTCGCACAGGGGTTCCCCGACTTCGATCCGCCGACCGAGCTGCTGGAGGCGGCCAAACGGGCCCTGGACGGCGGCGTGAACCAGTACGCGATCACCTGGGGAGCGCCCAACTTCCGCGCCGCCCTGTCGGAAAAGATGGCCGCCTACAACGGGGTCGAATACGACTCCGACCGCCACATCACCGTCACCTGTGGGGCGACCGAGGGCATGATGGCGGCGCTGCTGGCGACGGTGAACCCAGGCGACGAGGTGATCGTCTTCGAGCCGTTCTACGAGAACTACGGTCCGGATGCGGTGCTGTCGGGTGCGTCGCTGCGCTACGTGCCTTTGGATTGCGATCGGCCCGGCTGCCCGTTCGATTTGGACGAACTGCGCGGTGCGTTCGGGCCGAGGACGAAGGCGGTCATCGTCAACACCCCCCACAACCCCACCGGCAAGGTGTTCACCCGCGAGGAGCTGCGGTGGATCTCCGAGCTGTGCATCGAGTACGACGCGCTGGCGATCACCGACGAGGTCTACGAGCACATCCTCTACGACGGCGCGGATCACGTGAGCATCGCGTCGCTGCCCGGCATGGCCGAGCGCACGATCACCGTCAACTCCATGAGCAAGACTTACAGCGTCACCGGCTGGCGGGTGGGGTGGGTGGCGATCCGTGACGAGGACGTCACGATGGCCGTCCGGCGGGCGCACGACTTTTTGACCGTCGGCGCCCCGGCCCCCCTACAGGAGGCCGGGATCACCGCCCTGCGGTTTCCCGCCGCCTACTACCAAGCGATGGCGGATGCCTACCGGGCCAAGCGCGACCTGCTGCTGAGCATCCTGAGCGAGGTCGGCTTCAGGCCGCTGGTGCCGCGGGGTGCCTACTACATCATGGCCGGCATCGAGCGGTTCGGCTTCGGCGACGACGTGGCGTTCGCGCACCACCTCGTCCGCGAGGTGGGCGTGGCGACGGTGCCAGGCTCCTCGTTTTTCCACGACCCCGCCCTGGGCCGCCGCTACATCCGGTTCGCCTTCCCCAAGAGGGAGTCTACCCTGCGCTCGGCCGGCGAGCGCCTTCGGGTCCTGCCGGAGCGCATCTGAGGGCATGCGAGCGGTCGTGCAGCGCGTCAGACGGGCCGCAGTCTGGATCGAAGACCGCGCGGTCGCCCAGATCGGCGCGGGCTTGGTCGCCCTCGTTGGGGTGCGGCAGGGCGATGCGGAGGAGGACGCGAGGCTGCTGGCACGCAAGACGAGCAGGCTGCGCATCTTTGCCGACGACGAAGGGAAGATGAACCGCTCGGTGCAGGACGTGGGAGGTTCGGTCCTCTCGGTCTCCCAGTTCACCCTCTACGGCGACGTGCGACACGGCAACCGTCCGGGCTTCGTGGACGCCGCGGGGCCAGAGGAGGCCCATCACCTGTACGAGGTCTTCAACGGCGCTCTGCGCGAGGCGGGGATTGCCGTGGCGACGGGGGTGTTCGGGGCGGCGATGCTGGTGGAGATCCACAACGACGGGCCGGTCACCATCTTGCTGGATACCGAGGTGCTGCGCCGTTGACTTCCGACGACCGCGGGCGACACGAGACTGCCCTTTCGGCTTCCGACGCGTGGGACCTGCTGCGGGCCGCCTTGATCGCATACGGGGTGCGTCCGACCGAGGAGGACTTGGCCGCGGCAGCCGATCAACTCCGGGCGGTTCTCCGTCGGCTGGCTGCGCTCGAGGCCGTTTCGGAGGGCGACCGTTGACCGAACTGTCGCGGTTGTCGCTGGTGGAGTTGGCCGAACGCATCCGGCGCAAAGACGTCTCGCCGGTCGAGGCCACCGAGGCAGCGCTGCGGCGCATCGAAGAAGTCGACCCGACGATCCACGCGTTCCTCTCGGTGGACGCCGAGCGCGCCATGGACGCCGCCCGGCGGGCCGAAGCGGAGGTCGCCACCGGCGGTGCGCGCGGGCCGCTGCACGGCGTCCCGTTCGCGTTGAAGGACCTGATCGCACAGGCCGGCGCGCCGTTCACGTGCGGGTCACCTCTGCGGAGGAGCGTCGTGGCCGATCGCGACGCCGAGGTCACCGCCAGGCTGCGCGCCGCGGGAGCGGTGTTCGTGGGACGGACGCACCTGCA
Organism: Armatimonadota bacterium; assembly: GCA_031432545.1. Classification (NCBI taxonomy): domain Bacteria; kingdom Bacillati; phylum Candidatus Sysuimicrobiota; class Candidatus Sysuimicrobiia; order Candidatus Sysuimicrobiales; family Candidatus Sysuimicrobiaceae; genus Candidatus Caldifonticola; species Candidatus Caldifonticola tengchongensis. The sequence continues at coordinate 14,835 of JAVKGX010000012.1, read as the reverse complement.
CGAGTTCGCCTACGGGGTGTCGAACAACAACCCGCACTACGGCCCGGCCCGCAACCCCTGGGATCCGTCCCGGGTGCCCGGCGGCTCCAGCGGAGGGAGCGCCGCGGCGCTGGCGTCGTGCTGCATCTACGGGTCGATCGGGACCGACACCGGAGGCTCCATCCGCATCCCGGCGGCGCTGTGCGGCGTCTGCGGGCTGAAGCCGACGTCCGGACGGCTGCCGACCGTGGGCGTGTACCCGCTATCGCCCTCACTGGACCACGTCGGTCCCATGGCCAGGACCGTCCAGGACCTGATCGCGCTGTGGTCGGTGATTGCAGACGGCGCGGTGCCGTCCTGCCAGGACGCCCTGCGCTGTCTGCGCGTCGGGGTTCCGACGGCATACGTGTGGGAGGCCGTTGACGCGGAGGTGGCGGGGGTCGTGCGGGGGGCGCTGAGGACCCTCGAAGATGCCGGGGCGACGCTGGTGGAGTTCGTGCCGCCCGAGATGGAAGCGACGTCGGCGGCCGCGACGGCGATCCTCATGACGGAGGCGTCCTCGACTCACCTGCAGCAGCTGCGGCGCGATCCTCAGGCGTACGGTGAAGACGTCCGCCACCGCCTTTTGGTCGGCCTGGCGATCCCGGCCGAGCGGTACGTGCGCGCGCTGGATGTCAGGCGGCGGCTGACCGCCGCCTGGACCGACGGTGTGCTCTCCCACGTTGACGTCGTCGCAAGCCCGACCGTCCCGGTCCCGGCTCCACCGATCGGTGAGGAGACGACCCACGTGGCGGGAAAGCCGTACAACACGCGCGCCCTGCTCACCCGTCTGACGAATCCGTTCAACGCGCTCGGCCTACCGGCTGTGTCCGTGCCGTGCGGCTTCGCCCGCGGGCTGCCCGTGGGGCTGCAGATCGTCGGACCGCCGATGGGGGATGAGAAGGTGCTGGCGGTCGGCGCGGCCTACGAACGCCACCGCGGCGTGTTCGCGCTTCCCGAACGGGGGGCGACGCTGCGGTGAGGCCGGTCCTCGCGGCGCTGCTGTCGATCGCGGCGGCGTCGGCCTGCTCGGGCGCGCCCGCGCCGCCGGTGGTGAGCCTTGAACGGGTGGTCGGCGGGTTTACACAGCCCGTCTACCTCACACACGCACGAGACGGCTCCGGGCGGCTGTTCGTGGTCGAGCAGCCCGGCAGGATTCGCGTCATCCGGGATGGGGATGGAACGGCTGCAGTATTCCTCGACATCGTCTCGCGCGTCGCCTCGGGCGGGGAGATGGGCCTGCTCAGCGTCGCGTTTCACTCGCACTACCGCGACAACGGCCGGTTCTTCGTCAACTACACCGCATCCGGACCGCTGCGGACCGTGGTCGCCGAGTACCGGGTGTCCGCCGCGGACCCGGACGTCGCCGACCCTGCCAGCGGGCGCATCGTCCTGGAGATCGACCAGCCGTACGCGAACCACAACGGCGGCCTCAACAAGTTCGGTCCGGACGGTCGCCTCTACATCGGGACGGGCGACGGCGGGAGCGGGGGGGATCCGCATGGCTACGGCCAGCGTCTGGACACGCTGCTGGGCAAGGTGCTGCGGATCGACGTCGAAGGCGGCGAGCCCTACGGGATTCCACCCGACAATCCTTTCGTCGGACGGGGAATGCCGGAGATCTGGGCGTACGGGCTGCGCAACCCCTGGCGCTTCTCCTTCGACCGGGCCGACGGACGGCTGTTGCTGGCGGACGTAGGGCAGGGCCGCCGCGAGGAGGTCAACCTCATCGGGCGTGGCAAGAACTACGGATGGAACGTCATAGAGGGCAGTCTGTGCTTCGAACCGCCCACCGGGTGCGACAGCACCGGATTGGAGTTGCCGATCGCCGAGTACGGGGCGCGCGATGACGGTGCCTGTGCGGTGACCGGGGGCTACGTATACCGCGGGACCCGGTATCCGGCGCTGCGGGGCATGTACTTCTTCGGCGACTACTGCAGCGGGCAGATCTGGTCGCTGACGCAGCGCTCCGGTGGGCGGTGGGCGATGAACCCGGTGCTGCGCGGTCCCATCCGGATCAGTTCCTTCGGTGAAGACGAAGCCGGCGAAATCTACGTCGTCGACCACGGCGGCGCGATCTACCGCCTGGTGGCGCGGTAGCGCACCGGTCTGACCGCGGACCGATGCGCGCTGGCCTGCCTGCCCACCGTCTCAGGCCATGAACGCCGACAGCAGACGCTGCTCCAGGTCCTTGGTGACCTCCGAGAGGTCTTTGATCGTGTCCACGCCGCGCCAGTAGGCACGCGACCGGAACGCACCCAGACGCCGTTCCTCGGCGAGTTGGGGGAACGTCGTGGTCTCGTGGTCTCCCTGGTCGGGAAGCAGGTCGCGCACGTCGCGGTTGATCGCGTACACCCCGGCGTTGATCCAGTACGGCAGCTCGGGTTTCTCGTGGAATCCGGTGATCTTGTTGTCGTCGCCGACGTCCACGATCCCGTACGGGCTGATGAATGGCGACAGCACGATCGTGATGGCGTCGCCCGACTCTCGGTGCTGTGTCATCAGACTGCGGATGCGGACGTTGGTGATGACGTCGCCGTTGGTCGCCAGGCAGACGCTGTCGTCGACGTAGGCCATGGCCTGCTTGAGCGCGCCCCCGCGGCCGAGGGGATCGCGCTCGATGGAGTAGCGGATCCGCACGCCCCACTTCCTGCCGTCGTCGAAGTAGTCCTGGATCACCTCGTGACGGTAGCCGCAGGCGATGATGATGTCCGTGACGTCCTGGGCGCGCAGCCACTGAATCTGGTAGCCGAGGATCGGGATGCCGAGGATCTCGACCATCGGCTTGGGGCGGTCCTCGGTGAACGGGCGCAGCCGCTCGCCCTTGCCACCGGCGAGAATGATGGCCTGCAACGTGGCCTCACCTCCTGGTCGGGATGTTCGGGGCCGGGCGCCGTCCTCCCTCTGCCCGCGCCCGTGGTACAATGCGCGCAAGGCGACGAAAGCGGAAGAGCAGTCCGGCCGGCTGTGCCGCAGCGAGGGGGCGCGCGGTGGGAGGTCCCCGGTACGATCCCGGACGAAGACACCCCCAAGCCGCAAAACGGGGCCGCACTCGGCCACCGGTCGGAGCGCCGAAGGATCCGAGGCGGTACCAGGGCCCGCCGGGCAGCTCGTGACAGCGGAGCGAGGATCGGTCGTCGGCCCATCCGTGAAGAGCCACTGCGGCCGGAATCGAGGTCACACCGCGCAGCGGCGCTCCGTCCTTCGTCGGACGGGGCGTTGTTGATTTTCCAGACGGCTCGCCGGCCACCGCTTTGAGGAGGAGGTCGATGGCGATGCCCAAGCACCAGGCGCCGCGCGGCATGCGGGACGTCCTGCCGCCGGAGTCCGAACGCTGGCAGCAGGTGATCGCTCGTTGCCGCGAGACGGCGCACCGGTTCGGGTATCGGGAAATCCGCACCCCGCTCGTGGAGCACACGGAGGTGTTCCTCAAAGGCGTGGGCCAGGGAACCGACATCGTCGACCAGGAGATGTACACCTTCACCGACCGCGGTGGGCGCAGCGTCACACTTCGCCCCGAGGGCACGGCCGGCGTCGTCCGGGCCTACATCGAGCACGGGATGCACACCTGGCCGCAACCGGTGAAACTCTACTACTTCGCCGAGATGTTCCGGTATGACCGGCCGCAGGCTGGTCGGTACCGGCAGCACACGCAGTTCGGCGCGGAGATCCTCGGAGCGGCGACACCAGCGGCCGACGTCGAGGTGCTCACCCTGGCGATCCGCGCGATCCAGAGTCTGGGCCTGCGGGAGGTGGTGGTCCGGTTGAACAGCGTCGGCGATCCCCGCTGCCGGCCCAGCTACCTGCAGCGGTTCCGGGAGTACTTCGAGCGCCACTACGAAGAACTCGACGACGACAGCCGCCGCCGCTTGCAGACCAACCCGCTGCGGATCTTGGACTCCAAGGTCGAACGCACGCAGCGGATCGCGCAGGGCGCGCCGAGGATGCTGGACCACCTGTGCACGGACTGTCGCGCGCACTTCGAGGGCGTGCTGCGGCACTTTGCGAGGCTGGGGATCCCGACGGAGATCGACCCCTACATCGTGCGTGGACTCGGCTACTACACGCGGACCGCGGCGGAAGTCCACTCCGGGCGGTTGGGCGCGCAGAACGCGGTGTTCGGGGGCGGCCGCTACGACGGTCTGGCCGAGGTGCTGGGAGGACCCCCCACGCCCGGGGTGGGGTTCGGGATGGGGTTGGAGAGGCTGCTGATGGTCCTCGAACAGGAGGGTCTGCTGCCGCCGGTGGACTGGCGCGTGGACGTGTACGTCGCTGCGGACGGTGTGCGAGCCCAGGAGGAGGCGTTCGCCCTGCTGGACGGTCTGCGGGCTGGGGGTCTGAGCGCGGAGGGCGACCTGATGGGGCGAAGCCTGAGTGCCCAACTCCGGGCCGCTTCCAAGACCGGTGCCCGGGTAGCGCTGATCGTCAGCGACGCGTCCGTGGAGCGAGGCGAGGTCACGCTGCGGGACCTGGAGCGCGGCGAGCAGCAGGCCGTGCCGTTGCAGGAGGCTCAGACGGAAGCACGGCGGCACCTGGAGCGAGGAGGATGACGATGCGGACACACGCCTGCGGCGACCTGCGCAATGCCCACGTGGGGCAGGAGGTCGTGATCGCGGGGTGGGTGCACCGCCGCCGCGATCTGGGCGGGCTGATCTTCCTGGACGTGCGCGACCGGCAGGGCGTCGTGCAGGTCGTCTGCGCGCCGGAAGTCCCTCAAGCCCACGCGGCTGCCCAATCCGTCCGCGGCGAGTACGTGGTGCGGGTACGGGGAACCGTAATGCGACGGCCGCCCAACACCGTGAACCCGAGGCTGCCGACGGGCGAGGTCGAGGTGCGTGCCGTGTCGGTCGAAGTCCTCAACCCCGCGCGCACCCCACCGTTCGAGATCGCCGACGGCGACGCGGTCGACGAAGCGGTGCGCCTGAAGTACCGCTACCTGGATCTGCGGCGTCCGGAAATGCAACACAACTTGGTCCTGCGCCATCGGTTGGCGAAGGCGGCGCGCGACTTCCTGGACGCCGAGGGGTTTGTGGAGATCGAAACGCCGCACCTGATCCGGGCCACGCCTGAGGGGGCGCGCGACTTCCTGGTGCCCAGCCGGCTGCACCCCGGAAAGTTTTACGTCCTGCCGCAGTCCCCCCAGATCCTCAAGCAACTGCTGATGGTCGCTGGGTTCGACCGCTATTTCCAGCTCGCCCGGTGCTTCCGGGACGAGGACCTGCGCGCCGACCGACAGCCGGAGTTCACGCAGATCGACATCGAGATGTCGTTCGTGCAGCCCCAGGACGTCATGGTCCTCAGCGAGCGCCTCGTGCAGCACCTGATGCAGGCGGTGATGGGGGTAAAGACGTCGGTGCCGTTCCCCCGCCTCACCCACGCCGAGGCGAAGGCGCGTTACGGGACAGACAAACCGGATCTGCGCTACGGACTGGAAATCGTCGACGTGACGGAGGTGGTCGCGCACACGGAGTTTCGCGCCTTCCGGGAGGCGCCTTCGGTGCGCTGCATTCGCGTGCCCGGGCGGGCTGGCATGCCGCGTGCCATGCTGGACGCGCTGTCGCAGGCCGCCGTCCGGGCGGGCGCCGGAGGGCTGGCGCCCCTGCCTCTGGCCGAATCGGGCCCCAAGGGGCCCGCGGCGAAGCACCTCGCCGAGGGGCAGCTGGCGGCGCTGTGCGCGGCGGCGGGCGCCAGCCGCGGCGATCTGCTGCTGCTGGTGGCCGACGATCCGGACCGGGCGTCGGCGGCGCTGGGCCGGGTGCGCGAGGAGCTGGCACGCCGCCTGGACCTGATTCGCCGCGGCGCCTACTCGTACGTCTGGGTCACCGAGTTCCCTCTGCTGGAAACGGATCCCGACGCCGGCCGGCTGGCAGCCGTCCACCACCCGTTCACCGCGCCGATGGACGAGGACGTGGATTTGCTCGAGACCGATCCGCTCCGGGTCCGCGCCCAAGCGTACGATCTCGTGCTGAACGGAACCGAGATCGCCGGCGGCAGCGTCCGCATCCACCGCCGCGAACTCCAGGAGCGAATGTTCCGTCTGCTGGACATCGGCCCGCAGCAGGCCCAGGAACGGTTCGGCTTCCTGCTGGAGGCGTTCCAGTACGGCGCCCCGCCGCACGGCGGCATCGCGTTCGGTTTCGATCGCCTCGTCATGCTGTTGGCCGGCCGCGAGACCATCCGCGACGTGATCGCGTTCCCCAAGACCGCAAGCGCCGTAGATCTGATGATGGGTGCGCCCTCCGAGGTGGACGAAGAACAGTTGGCCCAAGCCCACATCCAAATCCGGGAGTAGGGGCTTGGAGACCGCCCGCTGTCCGCACCCGCCGTCGGTTGCTATGCTGCTGTTGGGATGTCTCTGTTCGAGGCGCAGACCGATCTGAGGGCTCCGCTGGCCGCGCGGATGCGCCCGCGCACGCTGGAGGAGTTCGTCGGGCAGGAGCACATCCTGGGGCCGGGCCGACTGCTGCGCAAACTGATCGAATCCGACGACCTCACCTCGCTCATCCTCTATGGACCCCCGGGCACCGGCAAGACGTCGCTGGCCCACGTCATCGCCGAGCAGACGCGCGCGCACTTCGTCTCCCTGAACGCGGTCACGTCCGGCGTGGCCGACATGCGGCGGGTGATCCGCGAGGCCGAGGACCGGCGCCGCTTCCACGGGCAGCGCACGATCCTGTTCATCGACGAGATCCACCGTTTCAACAAGGCCCAACAGGACCTGCTGTTGCCGTACGTCGAGGACGGGACGGTCGTGCTCATCGGTGCCACCACGGAGAACCCGTTCTTCGAGGTCAACGCCACGCTGGTTTCGCGTTCTCGGATCCTGCGGCTGGAGCCGCTGTCGGGCGCATCCGTCGCGCGCCTGCTCGAGCGCGCACTCTCCGATCGCGAGCGGGGTCTGGGGGCCGCCCGGGCCGAACTGACGGCGGAGGCGATCGCGCACCTGGTGGAAGTCGCAAACGGGGATGCGCGCATCGCGCTCAACGCGCTCGAACTGGCCGTGGCGACGACACCCCCCGACGCAGACGGGGTGCGGCGGGTGACGGTGGCGGTGGTGGCGGACGCGCTGCAGCGCCGTGTCGTCCGCTACGACAAGTCCGGCGACCAGCACTACGATGTGATCTCGGCGTTCATCAAGAGCCTGCGCGGATCGGATCCCGACGCAGCGGTCTACTGGATGGCCCGGATGCTGGCCGCCGGCGAGGACCCGCGATACATCTGCCGGAGGATGATCGTCCACGCCGCCGAGGACGTCGGGCTCGCCGATCCCCAGGCGCTGCTGGTGGCGACCGCCGCCGCCCACGCGGTCGAATACGTCGGGCTTCCCGAGGCCCGCATCCCGATGGCCGAGGCTGCCATCTACATCGCCTGCGCGCCTAAGAGCAACGCAGTCGTCCGCGCGATCGACCGGGCTGCGGCCGACGTCGAGAACCTGCCTTCCCCGCCGGTCCCGCTCCACCTGCGCGATGCCTCTTATCCTGGTGCGCGCAGGCTGGGGTCGGGGCGCGGCTACGAGTATCCCCACGACCACCCCGGTGGCTTCGTGCCGCAGGACTACGTGCCGGAGGCCATCCGCGACCGCGTCTACTACGAGCCCACCGGCTACGGTGAGGAAGCCGGAGTGCGCGAACGCCTGCGCAGGTTGTGGCGTGGCCGCAAGGCCTACTCGGACGAGACCGCCGGCGTCGGGGAGGGAGATGCCGACCGCAGGGCAAATACTTCGGACAGCGACACATCTGAGAAGGGAGAGGGGGGATCATGAGCGTGTTGAGGTTGTCGGCGATCCTCGTCGCCGTCGTACTGGTGGCCGGTGTGAGCCCCGGCGTGGGCGCGCCGGCGCAGGAGATCGTCTTCACCTCGAACCAGTTCACGCCGGTCGAAGAACAGGAGTGGGCGCGCGGCACGCTGCTGCGCCGCTTCACGGAGGAAAGCGGCATCGGCGTGCGCTTCATCACGGAGCCGGAGGGGCCGTACGTCGACCGTGTCCTGGCCGAAGCCCGGGCGGGGCGCGGCACGATCGACGTCACCGGGACGCTGCACGGCATCTTCCCGGTCTTCGTGGCCGAAAACGCCATCCGCGACATGGCGGCCCTTCAGCGGCAGCTGGATGCGCGGGGTGACCGCACGTTCTACCGGGACCTGCGCGACGTCAGCCGCATCGGAAACATCCAGGCGTTCATCCCGTGGATGCAGGCGACCTACCTGATCGCGGCGCGCCGCGAGGCGATGCGCTACTTCCCGTCGGGCCGCAACCCGATGCGGATGACCTATGACGATCTGCTGGAGTGGGGCGACAACATCCGCCAGGCCACCGGGCAGCGGCGGCTGGGATTCCCCGTTGGGCCGCGCGGGCTGTACGGGCGGTTCCTGCACGGCTACGCGTACCCGTCGTTTACCGGTTCGCAGGTGAAGGGATTCAAGTCCGCCGAGGCGGTCGAGATGTGGCGCTACCTGCGGCGGCTGTGGGGTGTGACGCATCCGTCGTCGTTCGTGTGGGAGTTCATGCACGAACCGCTCCTGACCGGCGAGGCGTGGGTGGGGTGGGACCACACCGCGCGGTTGATCCCGGCGCTGCGCCAGCGGCCGGGCGACTTCGTGGTGCTGCCCTCGCCGGCGGGGCCGAAGGGACGTTCGTTCCTCTCGGTCGTCGTGGGGCTGGCGATCCCCCGCGTGGCGCCCAACCCCGACGCGGGCGCGCGGCTGATCGAGTACCTGACGCGTCCCGCGACGCAGGTCGCGACGCTGCAGGGAGTGGCGTTCTTCCCGGTGTCCCCTGAGGCCGCGCGCGCGGTCCCGACCGGCGGGCTCAGGGTCATGGCCGACGGCGTGTCGGCGCAGGCGGGCGCGCCGGACGCGCGGACCGCGCTGCTGCCCGTGGGCCTGGGGGCGCGGACCGGTGAGTTCGTGCCCATCTACGTCGACACCTTCCGGTTGATCGCCATCGAGGGGCGCGACATCCCGCAGACCCTGGCGACGCAGGCCCGCAGGTTGGAGGATCTGTACCGCGCGACCAACGCTCCGTGCCCGCCGCCGGACCCACCGATGCGTCCGTGCAGGCCGGACTAGGTCTGCGGTCGGCGATGGGGGTGGGGTCCATCCGCGGCCCCGCTGGACCGGAGGGAAACTTGGGGACCCGGCACGTGACACGCAGACGCGGTCCTTCTCGAGGGACGACCGGCGGCTGACCCATGGCTGTCGCTGAGGCCCCACTGGAACTCGAGCGCGCCGGACGCCGCGTCGACTGGACGCCCTACCTGCTGGTGCTGCCGACGGCGGCCTACCTGGCAGTGTTCTTCGTCTACCCGATGGCGCAGGCGATCTGGCTGGCGGTCTCGGATCCGCAGTCGGGCGCGCTGACCCTGGAGCACTTCCGGCGAATGTCGGAGGACCTGTACTTCCGGCAGGCGATCCGTTACACGGTCCTCATCACCGCGATCGCGATCCCGCTGCAGGTCGCACTGGGACTGACGATCGCGCTGCTCGTGAACACGCGTTTTCCGGGTCACTCGATCTTCCTGTACGTGTGCGCGATCCCGATCGCGATCTCGGACCTTGCGGCGGGGCTCATCTGGTTGTCGATCTTCACCGAGCGTGGGTACCTGAACGCGTTCTTGGACGCGCTGGGCCTGACTGCCCAGCCCATCACGTTCCTCACCTACGAGCGGCCGGTGTGGCTGATCGGCGCGATCGTGCTGACCGAGGTGTGGCGCGCCACCGCGATCGTCATGATCATCTTGGTGGCAGGCCTGCAGCTGATCCCCAAGGACTACCTGGAGACGGCCCAGGTGTTCGGAGCGCGGCCCTGGCAGACGCTGTGGCACGTCCTGTTGCCGTTGCTGCGCCCGAGCCTGCAGACCGCACTGATCATCCGGACAATCCTCGCCTTTCAGCTGTTCGCGACGGTGATCACACTGGCCGGGCGGCTGGTGCCGGTGCTGGCCGGCGAGGCGTACTTCTGGTACTCGCTGTACCGGAGCCCCAACGTCGCCAGCGCCTACGCGACGCTGATCCTGGTGTTGTCGGGCGGGATCACCTGGGTCTATCTGCGCGCGCTGCGCGCGCGGCACGAGGAGGTCGCGGGCGGATGACGTTCCGGCGGTTCGGGGTCTACAGCGCCGCCGTGCTGATCGCCGCCTGGGTGCTGCTCCCGCTGGTTTTGATCGCGCTAGCGACGTTCACGCCGCGGGACGTCCTGTACGACTGGCCACGCCCGATCGTCCCGCGCCAGCTGACCACCGAGACGCTGCTGTTCTTCGTCCGCTCGGCGGGTGTGCTGCAGTCCACCTGGAACAGCGTGCTGGTCGCCGGAATGACGATCGCGCTCGCCTTCGCGATCTCCGCGCCGACCGGATACGCGCTCGCCCGCTACCGCTTCCGGGGACGGGAGACGATCAACCTGGCGATCCTCGCGACGAAGATGTTTCCGGCCACCGTGCTGTCCATCCCCCTCGCGGTGGCGTTCATCCGATGGGGACTGTACGATACGCTGCTCGGTGTGGCGATCGTCCACACGGCGCTCAGCGTCCCCTTCGTCACGGTGATCGTCACCAGCGTGTTCGTGGGCATCTCCTACGAACTAGAAGAGGCTGCGATGACCCTGGGCTGCAACCGCTTCCAGGCGTTCTTGCGCATCGCGATGCCCATGGCGCTGCCGGGCTTGGCTGCCGCCGCGATCTTCACGTTCGTGCTCTCGTGGAACGAGGTGTTCGCCGCGACGATCCTGACGCTCAACAACCGGACGCTGCCGGCTCTCGTGATCAACGCGATCAGCGCGGCCGGCGCGCCCCTGCACTATCGGTTCGCCGGCGGCTTCTTCATGGTCGTACCGGCCCTGGTGATCATCTTCCTGATCCGGCGCTACTTGCTGACGCTGTGGGGCGTGACGGTCCGATAGGGCAGACATGGCGGAGATCCACCTCGAACGACTGCGCAAGACCTACGGTCGCGTGACTGCGATCCGCGACCTGTCGCTGCACATCCAGGAAGGCGAGTTCGTTGTCTTCTTGGGCCCTTCGGGCTGCGGCAAGACCACCACGCTGCGAGCCATCGCGGGTCTGGAGCGATTGGACCGCGGCCGGGTGCGCATTGGCGGACGCGACGTAACGGACCTGCCGCCCGGCCGGCGTGGCATCGGCATGGTCTTCCAGTCCTATGCGGTCTTCCCCCACATGCGCGTGTACGACAACATCGTCTTCGGGCTGCGGATGCACGGCGTGCCGGCCGCCGAGCAGCGCCGCCGGGCGCAGGAGGTGGCCGAACTGCTGCAGATCGGCGGCCTGCTGGACCGCTACCCGGCCCAGCTGTCGGGCGGCCAGCGCCAGCGGGTGGCCGTCGCGCGGGCGATCGTGATGCGGCCCGACGTGTTGTTGATGGACGAGCCGCTCAGCAACCTCGACGCGCTGCTGCGGCTGCACATGCGGGCCGAACTCAAGCGGCTGCACCGCGAGGTGCGGTCGACCACCGTCTACGTGACGCACGATCAGGTGGAGGCGCTGAGTTTGGGCGACCGCATCGCGGTCATGAAGGACGGCGAGATCGTGCAGTGCGACACGCCCTCTCGCATCTACGACGACCCGGCGAGCGTGTTCGTCGGTTCGTTCATCGGCAGCCCCCCGATGAACTTCCTGCGAGGGGCGGTCGACGCCGCAGATGGCACGCCGGTGGTGCGGGTGGGAGACGCTTCGCTGCTTGTGCCCGCGCCCTACCGGACGGCTGTCGCGGCCTACCGCGGTCGGGAGGTCTTGGTCGGCGTTCGCCCCGAGCACATCCGTCCCGGTGACGGGCCCCTGGCCGGGGAGGTGATGGTGACCGAACCGCTGGGGCCCCACAAGCTGGTGACCGTGCGGGTCGGTGACGAGATGCTGAAGGTCTCCGTCGGGGCCGAAGATCCGGCCGAGCCCGGCCAGCGCGTGCGCCTGAACCCCGAACCCGGGCGGATGCGGTTCATGGACCCGACCACCGAGCAGGCGCTGCCGCGGTCCCCCTGAGCTGGCAGTGATGTCCGGCTGGCTCCCCGCGCCGGTGGGTGCCCTCCCCGTGGACCCGCCGGTCGGGCGCCACGCCAAGCCGTGGGACGCAGGCGACGGGACCGCCTCGGCGTCGTTGGGCAGCGACGGCCGCGTGCTGTCGATGCACCGTCCCCACACCCGCCACGGCTGGTTCCACCTCGCGGGCTTCCCCCCGTTTCCCGAGGATCGGCGCAGGGATCCGGAGTTCGTGCGCACATTTCGACGGAGCATGGGCGACCCGTCAGGGCCAGGGCTGTCTGTGCGCCCCCGGGGCATGGGCAGTCCGGAACGCGGATGGGTGGCGCATCGGATCCCGGCGTTTCGCTGGCGCGCAGACGGCTTGGCGGTGTGGTGGATCCCGTTTGTCCGGGACGGCAGACTGATCTGCTGGTTGCACGCCCGTTCCCGCCGGCCCGACGGTCCGGCCGCACTGACCGTGGAATTCGCGCCGACTCTGGGGGTTGTGCGGGCGGCTTACGGTCAGATCACCGAAGGTGGACCGCTCCCTCCATACGACGCCCGCAACCGCGTGCGCTGGGTCCAGGGGGCGGTGTGGTGGGAGGCACCGGGTCTTCCGGGATGGGCGCGGGTGGGACCGGCCCCGCGCGTCGCCGACTGCGAACGGATGCCTCCGGTGGCCCTGCGGTGGGACGTGACCCTGGACCTGAGCGAGGGCTGTGCGGAACACGTCCTGGTGGCCGAACTCGGGGAAACCGAGTTTCGCGCTCCGCTGGCGATTCCGTCCGCAGACGACGTGCACGCGTGGCTGCACGACGCCGTCGGCCGCGCGTGCGCACCCGAAGTCGGCACCGAACCCGCGGCGCGGTGGTGGATTCACCGCAACCTGGCGTTCGCACTCGACGTCTGTGCAGTCGACGTCGGCGAGGGCACCTGCCTGGTCACCGATCCCGTTCTGCTGCCGCTGTCGTGGAACCGCGACGCCTACTACGTCGCCTGCTTGCTCGGCGCGTTCGCCGTCCGGAATTCCGGATCGCCGCTGGGGCAGACCGCGCGCCGTGCGCTGCGGCGCCACCTGACCTGGCTGTTCGACGTGGCCGCGCGCCCCGACGGGCTGTGGGGCCGCAGCCACCTGACGAACGGCGAGGTGAAGGACCGCGCGTTCCAGCTCGACCAGCAGTGGTATCCGCTGCTCGAACTCGCGCGCGCGGCGCTGGAATGGGGACAGACCGACCTGTGGGACCGTCACCGCCGCCAGGCGCTGCGCTCGCTGGACGCCCTGCTGGCGATGCGCTCTGCCCTCGGGTTGTTTCCCACGTCGGAGACGCCGGCCGACGACCCGCTGTCGTTGCCGTACCACTTCTCCTCCCACGTGCTGGCCTGGCGGACGCTCGCACTGCTCAGCCGCCTGCCAGGCTGTGAGCGTCTGCTATCCGAAACCGACCGACTGCGCGGGCTCGTCGAACGCCACTTCCGCATCCGGGACAGCGGGATCTACGCGTACGCCACGGACGGCGAAGGTGGGCACCGACGGTATCACGACGCCAACGACCTGCCCACCGCCTGCGCGGCTCGGTGGGGATTCTGCGCACCCGACGACGTGTGGTGGCGCCGGACGATCGTGTTCGCGTACAGCGCAGCCAACGCCGGTTGGTTCGACGGGCCGTTCGGCGGCCTGGGGTCGGTGCACGCGCCCGGGCCGTGGACGTTGGGCGACATCCAGCGGTGGATCGTGGCGCACGACACCGGAGACGCCGCGGCCAAGGCGGCTGCAGAACAGCGCTTGCGGGCAGTGGCGTTCGACGACGGGCTGCTGTGCGAGTCCTACGACGCGCATTCCGGCCTGCCCCGCACACGCGCATGGTTCGCCTGGCCTGGGGCGGTGCTGGCCGCGTTGCTGCTGGGGGATTCGCTGTGAACCCGGCGCCGTGCCTGCGCCGACCGGGCGCCGACGGCCGCTCATGCCTCTGCTATGATGGTCCCACGGAGGTGAGAGACGGAGATGGCGCGCGTCGCCGTCGCGATGAGCGGCGGCGTGGACAGTTCGGTCGCGGCGGCGCTGATGGTCGAGGCGGGTCACGAGGTCGTGGGCCTGACGATGAACCTGTGGCCGACGTGGGTTCCGCACGACGAAGACGGGGCGTCCGCTTTGTGCTGCGGTGTCGGCGCGGTGGAGGACGCGCGCGGTGTGGCGCGCCGTCTAGGCATCCGGCACTACGTCCTGAACATGCGCGAGGCGTTCGAGGACGCGGTGATCGCGCCGTTCGCAGACGAGTACGCGCGCGGCCGCACGCCCAATCCGTGCGTGTCGTGCAACCGCGCGATCAAGTTCGCGCTGCTGCTCGAGAAGGTGTCGTCGCTGGGGATGGACTACCTGGCCACCGGCCACTACGCGCGCATCCGGCGCGACGGTGACCGCGCGGTGCTGCTGAGGGGACGGGATCGGCGCAAGGACCAGTCCTACGTGCTGTACGCGCTGACGCAGCCACAGCTGCGTCGCCTGCTGCTGCCAGTCGGGGAGCTGACGAAAGAGCAGACGCGGTCGATCGCCCGGCGGTGGAACCTGGAGGTCGCGGACAAGCCGGACAGCCAGGAGATCTGCTTCGTGCCGCGTGGACATTATAGCGATGTGATCGGCCGATTCCGACCGGAGGCCCTTCGTCCGGGTCCGATCGTCGCCACCGAGGGCCGGCGCCTCGGAACCCACCAGGGGATCGGACGCTACACCGTCGGGCAGCGGCGTGGGCTCGGAGTCGCCACGGGGAAGCCGCTGTACGTCGTCGCGATCGACCCCGAGTCCAACACGGTGATCGTGGGCTCCGAAGACGAACTGATGGCCTCCGAGGTCGAG